>JBCCRB010000036.1:0-12495 GCA_039208465.1 Pseudomonadota bacterium | reverse complement strand
GAACGGCATGTGGTAACCGACAAAGGGAATGCGGTCTGCGGCAAGCATGCCGAAAACATCCTTGCGGGTTTGCGCGGCAGCGGCCTTGTCGGCGTCAAAACGCACTTCCCAGTCTGGCCGCTGGAGCGACAGCACGAAATGGTTTGCGGTATCAGCCGTAATCGCGAGCGCCTTGTCGCCCGACGACAGCATGTAAATCATGTGCCCTGGCGTATGGCCGAAGGCCGCCATCGCGGTGACGCCCGGCGCGATTTCCGTCTGGTCGCCGATCAGGGTGAGCTTGTCGCCCATGCCACCGAAGAAATCGACCACTTGCATGTGAATGCCTTCGGCGCCGGTGCCCTTGCGCGCATCGTCGGACCAGAAATTATATTCGGCTTCGCCGGTGACGTAGACGGCATTTGGATAGGCCGGTGCGCCGCCTTCGCTTAAGCCCCCGATATGGTCAGGATGCATATGCGTGATGACGACGTGGGTAATCGCGTCGGGTGCATAACCGGCCGCTTCGACATTGGCGCGGGTCTGGCCAGTGCCGCCGGCACGGCCGCCTTCGCCGATGCCCGTATCGAACAGGATGACATTGTCGCCAGCTTCAACGACTGTGGGCGCAAACGTGAACTGCATTTTGTCGGTGGGCAGATAGTTTTCGGTCAACAGCCCCTCGACCTCTTCAACGGACACATTGGTGCCGAAGATCGATTGCGGGTTCTCACGGATCGCGAAGCCATCTGAAATGACGGACACTTTCAGATCGCCCAGCTGGATCGGGTTGAAACCAGATGGTTTGGCGGTCGCATGACCTTCCGCAAATGCGGCGCGGGTCATTATTTGTGGGGTTGCCAATGCAGCACCAGCGACGGCAGCCGATTTAAACATGGACCGGCGAGATAAAGAAATCGACATGGGGACTTCCTCCGTTGAAACATATGCAGTCACATGGCGCACGGCACCGCTGCGGCAATTGCTTTCACCAAAGTGTCATTGAACGGTGTGTTCACACGGGCTCGTCAGCGCGCCCTTTGAAGTCCTTGGCCAACAGATAAAGCTCCACACTTTCAGCGCGGCTTGCCGGTGGTTTGACATGAATGACGGATTTGAAATTGGCTTTGAGCAAATCCAAAAGGGTTTTTTCGGTACCGCCCTGGAAGGTCTTGGACAAAAAGTGACCGCCGGGCTTAAGTACTTTGAGGGCGAAGTCTGCCGCCACCTCCACCAGATGCATGGTGCGCATATGATCAGTTGCGCGGTGGCCGACAGTCGGGGCGGCCATATCAGAAAGCACGATGTCCGGCGCACCGCCCAACGCCTCAATCAGGGCATCGGGCGCGTCATCATCGAGAAAATCCTGTTCAAGAATGGTGACGCCCGCCATGCCGTCCATGCCGAGGTAATCAATGCCGACCACGCGGATTGCGTCATCGGTCGAGCCGACACGCTGCGCCGCGACCTGGCACCAGCCACCGGGCGCAGCGCCCAAATCAATGACCCGCATGCCCGGCTTTAACAGCTGATGCTTGTCGTCAATTTCCAGCAATTTATAGGCAGCGCGCGAACGCATGCCTTCGCGCTTGGCGCGCTGGACGTATGGGTCATTGAGCTGACGTTCAATCCAGCGGCGCGATGACGGTTTCAGCTTTTGCTTGCGCCTTACGTGCTGGTTGACTGAACGGCCGCTGCCAGCACCGCCGCCATAGCGTTTGTTGCGGCTCATTGCGGCGTCTGCCCATTCGGATTTGGACGGTGGCGGCGCCGACGGCGACGCCCCTTCCACACGCCGTCATCGCTCATCATTTCCGTCAGCAGGCCCTCGCGGAGCCCACGGTCAGCCACCCGCAAGCGCTTGGCCGGCCATGCATCGCGAATGGCCTCCAAAATGGCGCAGCCGGCGAGCACCAAATCAGCGCGATCAGCACCGATGCACACATTGGCTTTGCGCTGTTCAAAAGACCAGCCGAGAATCCGATCGTTGATGTCGCTCCCCTGTCTGGAATTGATCCACAAACCATCGACGCGGCGTCGATCATAACGGGGCAAATCCAGGTGAATGCCCGCCAGCGTGGTGACGGTGCCGGAGGTGCCGATCAGGTGGAAAGAATTGTCGTCTTTGCCGATGCCGCCATGCTTTTCAGCAAATTCAGCCAGCAGATCACCGGCATAGGCCTTCATCTGCGCAAAAAGGTCGGGGTCGACATGTTTGCCGCCAAACTTTTCCGACATCGACACCACACCAACGGGCAGCGATGTCCAGTCGACAATGGCGTCCGCCAATCGCCGCGGCTTGCGTTCGTCCAGGCTGATAACAGCGATTTCCGAAGAGCCGCCGCCAATGTCGAAAAGCACGGTGGATTTGGCCGTCCAGTCCACCAGCGAGCCGCAGCCGGATACCGCCAAACGCGCCTCGGTTTCGCGGTCTACAACCTCCAGCTCCAGGCCGGTGCGGTGTTTGACTTCGTCGAGAAAATCACTGCCATTGTCGGCCGACCGGCACGCTTCGGTTGCGATCAGCCGGGCTTTGCGCAGCGATTTGTTGCCCAGCTTGTCGCTGCAAATGGCCAAGGCTTCCAGCGCGCGCTGCATGGCGTGCTCGGATAGTCGCCCGGAATGGCCGAGACCCTCCCCGAGCCGCACAATGCGGGAAAACGCATCAACAACCCTAAACTGGCCGGGTTTTGTGGGCGTCGCGATCAGCAGTCGGCAATTGTTGGTGCCCAGATCAAGCGCCGCGTAAAGTCCCCTGCCACCAAGCCGCGCCTGTTGGTGCGTGTTGCGATGGGTTTTTTCGGGCGCTTTGTGCTGCGGCTCTGTGTTGGGCAGTTGATCGGCATGAAACACAGGGGGAATAGCCGATGCCGCATGTTTTTTGCGGCGCCGCTTTCGACGCCTCTTTTTCTTGGGCGGGCTCCCATGCGGTGACTCCACAGTGCTGGTTCGGCGCAAAACCGCCTCACCGGAGTTATCTGGCGCGCCGGCATATTTCGGGGCCTGCGCCACACCGGACGTGGAAGCCTCGGCGCGCGGTGCGGCCCGACCGTCAGGCTCTTTCACGTTATGCTCCAAGGCGACGCTGCCAATAATTTCGGCGCTATCACCTAAAAAGATTGATGTTACCGCAACTCTATCAGCGGATCGTCAAATGACAATCACCAATGTCGGCATCACCCGACACGGTGGTCTAACGGTTGTGGGCGCCGCGCGCGTCGATGACCGCATCCAGCACTTTTTCCGGCGTGCAGGGCGTCATGAGTTTGGGCGAATAGCCTTTGGGCGCCAGGGAGGCGACGGCATCGCGCAATGCCAGGAAAACCGACACGGCAAGCATCAATGGTGGTTCCCCGACGGCCTTGGACCGGAAGACGGTTTCCTCGCCATTTGGCGCATCGTCGAGCAGCGCGACGTTGAATTCCGGCGGCACATCACGCGACCCGGGGATCTTGTAGGTTGACGGCCCAATTGTCCGCAGACGGCCCTTCTTGTCCCACCACAATTCCTCGCAGGTTAGCCAGCCCATGCCCTGCACGAAGGCGCCTTCGATCTGTCCGAGATCAATGGCGCTGTTCAGCGACTGCCCGCAATCCTGAATAATATCAGCGCGCAGGCACCTGTTTTCTCCGGTGATCGTGTCGATCGCCACCTCGGCGATGGCAGCGCCATAGGTGAAATAGAAGAAGGGCCGGCCCTTCATCGACTTGGCGTCCCAATGGATTTTCGGCGTCGCGTAATGGCCAGCTTCGGAGAGCGAGACGCGCTCGGCCCAGCTCATTTTGGCCAGTTCTGCAAAGCTTATCGACCGATTGCCGGCATGAATGCGGTTTTCCCGGAAGATGATGTCGTCCTCTTCGACATCAAAATGCTCAGCGGCGACCGGCACCATGCGGGTGCGAATGGCGGTCGCCGCAATATAGGCGGCCATGCCGTTCAAATCCGAGCCGGTCGACGCCGCTGTCGGTGAGGTGTTCGGCACTTTGCCGGGGTGCGTTGCGGTGATCTTGATGCGGTCGACATCAAGCTGGAAAACCTCGGCGACCACTTGGGCGACCTTCATGAAGAGGCCCTGCCCCATCTCGGTGCCGCCATGGTTCAGATGCACCGAGCCGTCCTGGTAGACATGGACCAGCGCACCCGCCTGATTGAGCGAAGGCAGATTGAATGAAATGCCGAACTTGACCGGCATCATCGCCAGGCCGCGCCGGATGACCGGATCGGCGGCGTTGTGCGCATCAATCTCGGCGCGCCGCTCCTGCCAGCGGGCGGAATTGAGGACCGCATCGGTCACTTCCAGCAAGCGATTGTGCTCGACCGGCTGGTCATAGGGCGTCACTTCCCCGGTTTGCGGCCCGTAATAATTGACCGCCCGCACATGGTTTGGGTCGAGCGATAATTCACGCGCAATCTGGTCGATCATGGCTTCAGACGTCACCACGCCCTGCGGGCCGCCAAAGCCGCGAAAGGCGGTGTTGGAGACGGTGTTGGTCTTGCAGGCACGGCCAATAAACCGGGCGGCCGGGATATGATAGGCATTGTCGGTGTGGGTCAGCGACCGTGTGAGCACGGGCCCTGTCAGATCTGGTGTGTTGCCCGCCCGGGCCAGATATTCCACGTCGGCGCCGAGGATGCGGCCTTGCCCCGTCACGCCAATTTTCCAACGCGAAACCATATCGTGGCGCTTGCCGGTCGCGGTCATGTCAGCGGACCGCTTCATGCGCAGTTTGACGGGCTTGCCGGTGCGGTCGGCCAGGATAGCAGCAGCGGCTGCGATGATGGTTGCCTGGCTTTCCTTGCCGCCAAAACCACCGCCCATGCGGCGCACCTGCACGTCCACGCAATTGGCATAGCGATCGAGCACATGGGCCACGTGATGCTGCACTTCGGTGGGGTGCTGCGTCGACGAATAAACCGTCATGTCCTGATCTTCACCGGGCACGGCCAGTGCGATCTGCGTTTCCAGGTAAAAATGGTCCTGACCGCCGATCTCCAGCCGACCTTCAATCACGGTTTCTGCTTCGCCAAGCGCGGCATCCACGTCGCCGCAGATCAGTTCCTGGGCAGGCAACACATATTGCTGTTTGGCGTGGGCCTCTTCGATGTCGAGGACCGGCTCCATTTCATCGCACAAAACTTCGACGGCGTGCGCTGCCCGAACAGCGGTCTTGAAATCGGTTGCACAAATGACGCCGACCGGCTGGCCCAGATAGTCCAGCGTTCTGGTGGCGAATAATTCCTCGCCCGGCAAAATCGGCGCGATATCATTGTGGCCCTTAATGTCAGGGGCCGCGGCAAAATCGACCACGCCGTCCATGGCGAGCGCGCGCGACGCGTCAATGCCTTTTAACGTGCCATGCGCGACCGGCGACAGAACAAGCGCTGCGTGTAATGTGCCGGGCACTTCCGGCATATCGTCGATATAAATCGCGTCGCCAACCACATGTTTGCGGGCGCTGTCATGGGCGATGCCCTTGCCAACAATGGCGCGTTCGATGTTCGCGACGTGCTTGTTCATAGCGTCATCACCTCAACGCGTTCGCCACTATGTTCGGCGACCAGACGGGCGAACAGGCCCTGCGCCACCCGCATGCGATATTTTGCGGAGCCGCGCCAATCATCGAGCGGCTTGAAATCCTTGGCCAAAGCATCGGCAAACAATTGCGCTGTTTCATTGTTGAGTGGTCGCTCAATAATAGCGGACTCTGCCTCAGGCGCGCGCTTGGGCGTTGCGGCCATGCCGCCATAGGCGATGCATGCCTTGGTGATCATGTCGCCTTCGAGGGTCAGATTGAAGGCGCCGCACACGGTGGAGATATCCTGATCGTAGCGCTTGGAAATCTTGTAGGTGCGGAAAATCTGACCCGTTGTCGGTCGTGGCAAGGTAACGGACACAATCACTTCGTCATCGGCCAATTCGGTCTTGCGATAATCGAGGAAATAGGCCTCCAGCGGCAATGTGCGCGCGCCCCGCTCAGCCGATTGAAGGGTGATCGTCGCGCCCAAAGCGATCATGGAAGGCGGGCCATCGCCGATCGGGCTCGCGGTGCCGATATTGCCGCCGACCGTGCCCATGGATCGAATTTGCGTGGAGCCAAATCGCCGGATCAGGGTCGCAAATGACGGGTAATCATCGGCCACCTCATGTAGCAGTTCTTCCCATGTTACAGCCGCGCCGATCTCATGTGTATCTTCGGTTGTCGCGAGCCTGCGCAGTTCAGGGACATGGCCGGTAATGATTATAGAAGGCCACTCGGTTTCATAACCGGCCAAGGGCACACCAAGATCGGTCCCGCCGGCAAGAAGCACGGCATCTTGATGGCTGGCTTTTGCCTGCAGCAGCGCATCGAGATTTTCCGGTCGGGTGACGGTTGAGCCTTCTGTGGCGGTTGTGGTGGTGAAGGCGGGCAAAGCCGGCAATTCTGTCGGCGCTGTTTCAATGCTGCCAGCGGCGCGCCTGACCGCCTCGACAATCGGCTTGTAGCCCGTGCAACGGCACAGATTACCGGCGAGCGCGTCGTGTATTTCTTCTTCTGTTGGATCCGGCTTTCGGCTCAGAAGACCTGTCAGGGCGACAACGATGCCGGGCGTGCAATAGCCGCATTGCGACGAGCCATTTTCCGCCATCCGCTCCTGCAGCGTCGACAGGGCTCCATTGGCAACGCCTTCCACCGTGGTGATCTCGGCGCCCTCAATCTGTGCAACGGTCATGATGCACGCATTAGCCGGTTCGGGATGGGCGCCATTGGCACCATGGCGTTTGAAAAGGATGGTGCAGGCGCCGCAATCGCCTTCGGCACAGCCTTCCTTTGTGCCGGTGCGCGAAAGATGCGCGCGCAACAGATCAAGGACCGTGGTGTCTGGGCGCAGCGCGACCGTGACAGGTTCACCGTTTAAAATAAAAGATGTTTCAGTGTTCATCGTCTCACCTAGGGGCAGACTGGCATGAAAGCGCGCAGCGTCAATATGAAATTTTGACCCAGCTTCTTGTTCGTTAACCATGAAAAAAAGCCGGGCACTGCGACCCGGCTTTTCAATTAGGCGCGCGCCTTGGCTTATTTCCGGTTCAACAGACCCCAGGCTGCCGGGATGAGACAGGCCGCGATGGCCGCCTTTAAGATATCGGACCAGATGAATGGGCCGACGCCCCAGGCAAAGGCCTTGTCCAAGCCAAAGGCAGGATGGACCGCTATCCAGGCAAAGCCAAGTGCCAGGATAATGATCGTGCCGACCAGATTAACCCCGAACAGCGCAATTGGGTTGCGGGCCCACCCGCGATCTGCGGCGTAACCGGTCAATCCGGCTGCGATCACGTAAGCGATGAGGTAACCGGTTGTTGCGCTTGCGGCGAAATAACCTAGTCCACCGCCATTGGTGAACACCGGTAGACCAACGGCACCTTGGGCGAGATAGACGAGTATTGTTGCAACAGCCAGACGACTGCCATAGGCGGCTGCAAGTGTGAAAATGGCCAGTGTCTGCATGGTCACCGGTACCGGCCAGAATGGGACCTTGATTTGACCGGCCACGGCAATCAGCCATGAACCTGCCAAAGCCAACAGGACATATCCAATTGCGCGCCGCGTCGGGGCATCAGCCAAAACACTGTAGGCAAGTGGTTGGTGGGCATTTTGCAAAGCCATGAAAAAATCCTCGTTTTCGATGCGCTTTGACGCGCAGGTTTGGCGGCTATAACCACGTGTCACGCTATCAGCAAGTTACACCAACAGGGAAGTCCCACTATTGGCCACCAGTCCACGTTTTTCACGCCATTTCGAACCGCATCACGGCGAAGCCGTGCCGGTCGCGGACAATGTTGTGCGCATCACCTGCAACAACCCTTCCGCTTTCACGTTTCACGGCACCAACAGCTACATCGTCGGCAAGGACGATCTGGCGGTGATTGATCCGGGGCCGGACAATCAGGCCCATCTTGACGCGCTGCTGGCACACATTGGCGAACGGCCCGTCTCCCATATTCTGGTCAGCCATACGCATGCTGACCATTCGCCGCTGGCCCGGCGCCTAGCAGCCGTGACGGGGGCGAAGATCGTGGGCGCCGGTGAACACCGTTCGGCGCGGCCGCTCAATATCGGCGAAACCAACCCGCTGGACGCGGCTGCCGACCGGGATCATGTGCCTGATCATGAAATGAAGGATGGGGACAGCGTTGCCGGTGACGGTTGGGCACTGACAGCCATCGAGACGCCGGGGCATTGCGCCAACCATCTGGTGTTTGAACTTACTGACACCGGTGTTGTCTTCTCAGCCGACCATGTGATGGCTTGGGCGACCAGCATTGTTGCGCCGCCGGACGGGGCGATGAGCGATTATATGGCTTCGCTGGATCGGCTGGAGGGGCGCGGGCACCGCAAATATTTGCCCGGCCACGGCGGGCCGGTTGACGAGCCGGACCTGTTTTTGCGGGGCTTGCGCACCCATCGCAAAATGCGCGAACGCGCCGTCCTTGACCGGGTACAAAAAGGCGATACCGATATCGCGCACATGGTCGCCGCGATCTATCAGGATACCGACCCGCGCCTGCATGGCGCCGCCGCGCTTTCAGTGCTGGCACATCTGGAAGATCTTGTGGCGCGCAAGCTTGTGGTCACCGACGGCCCCGCCGCGCTTTATGGCACCTACGATCCGGCGTAACCGGTCTTAATGTGCGAATGCGGTAGTCGGCTTGGCGGACTATGCTACCGTTCAAACTTTGTCGTATAGGTCGATCTGAGATCGATCTTTGCGGTTTGTTCATGGAGTAAATGAATGCGGATTTTGGCAATCGCTATTGCTCTTGCGCTGTTTGCCGTAACTAGCGTTTTGGCTCAGGAACAAACGAAAATAACAATGAAAACCTTTTCGGTCGTATCGAGTTTCGCTCCACCTCCTTGGGCGAATGGCCCTGACGTCGTTGCAGTAAGTGAGCTTCACCAGAACCAGGGCACTACCCCGACTGGCGGCATTTTCTTTATTTGGGAGGCAATCCCCAAAGGAGAGAAATTTGAAGATTGGACAACGCTATATGCGGTGACCGCGGAAACACCATTGAACGGAGATGTCACGGCATACATGAATGGCCAAATCAATTTATTCAGCGAAGCATGTACTGATGTGGCGGTTCAAATTTCGAACTCTACTCTCCCGAACCAGGAGATCTTTTTGATTTTCTGTGAGTCTTACAAAGATCGACCAGAATTGGGAGAAGTCGCATTTTTTAACATGCAGTTGGTAAATCAAACACTGGTGAAAAATTATCTGCATTACCGCAGACAGAGTTTTAGTATTCAGGATGCATCTGAACCTCCGTTCCCGTTAGAACAAATGCGCGATGCTATTTATCGCGTTGGGCAACTGAGGATCGTTCCAGCTTCAAACTGATAATTTGAACTTTGGGAACATAAACAAGGTGGGCGATATGGCCTCCAACCAGCCGTCCGTAACAAGGCAAAAAGTGCGTGTTTAGCGATCAGGGCTGCACGGTGCCGATCAAGGCAAAATCCAAAGCGTCCAAATAGCCCTCGATTAGCCGGGCGTTGGCGCCAAGATCATGCTCGAAGAACCGGGATCGTGACCGCAAATCCACGAACGTTGTGTCGCCCTCATCGGATAGCCGGATCAGAACATCGCCGGGCAGCAGCATGATCAGTGAAGCGCGGGTAAATTCCAGCGTAATCGTGTCATCGGCACCGATGCGGCCGATCACGCCTGCGCTTTCCCAGCCGCGGGCCTCAGCCAACCGCTCGATCGTCGTCAAGATAGTGTCCGAAGGCGTGTTGTATCGCCGCCCGGCCAAGTCCGGATAGCCATCAACCAGCGACCCGGCGACAAGCGCCGATGCCGTTGACCCGAATTCGGTTCGTTCAAAAGCAAAAATTGGCGGATCGACGAGATTGGTGCTGACATCCACAATGGCGGGATAGCGGGCCATCTGAAAAAGACCGATGGCTGTCGGGATACCGACGGTTGAAAGCGCAAGGATCGCCAGCATGAGCCGCTGCCCGCCTTTTTTGCCATAGCTCCAAAGCCGCACGAAACCCACGAGGATCAACAGGCCGGCAAGCGCCAGCAGCGCCATGGTGGCAAGGATCAGATTGCCGAATGAAAGCGTGTCGACCAGGCCTGCGCGATGGGTGGCGATGCTCATCAGTGCAAATGCGGGCACAAACAAGGACAGCCGCAGCGCCCATTTGGCCGACGATGAGGGGCGGCGCGCGGGCAGATCACGAACCGTGCGCATCACGCTGCCTGCCTTTGCGCGCGCACGGTCGCCTGGGCGGCCGCCAAGCGCGCGACCGGTATCCGGTAGGGCGAACACGACACATAGTTGATGCCGAGCGTTTCAAAATAATCGATCGATTTGGGATCGCCGCCATGTTCGCCAGTCACGCCGAGCAGCAGCTTGTCGTTGGTCGCTTTGCCCTTCTCGATCGCCTGGGTGATGACTTCGCCCACGCCATCGCGATCCAGCGTGACGAACGGGTCGTCGTCAATGATGCCCAGATCAAGATACCGTGTCAGAAAATGCGATGCGTCGTCGCGCGAGATGCCGAGCGTTGTTTGCGTTAAATCGTTTGTGCCAAAGGAGAAGAAATCCGCCGCACCGGCAATCAGATCGGCGCGAATAGCAGCGCGCGGCACTTCGACAATGCAGCCGATCAGATAGCGGATCTTAGCACTATGGCGGCGCATTGTTTCGGCGGCGGCCGCGTCCAACTTCTCGCGCAGATAACGCAGCTCCTGGAAATGGGAGACCAGTGGCACGACGATTTCAGGCACGACCGGTGCGCCGCTCTTCTGGCCGGCCGCAATTGCCGCTTCCATGATGGCACGTATCTGCATCTCGGCGATTTCAGGAAAACAGATGGCCAACCGAACGCCGCGATTGCCGAGCATCGGATTGATTTCCTTTAACTCCTCGGCGCGCAACAGGACATCTTCATAATCGCGTTTGATCGCCTTGGAGAAATCGGCCAGTTTTTCCGGATCTCTTGGGAAAAACTCTTCCAGCGGCGGATCGAGCAGGCGAATGCAGACCGGCAGGCCCGGCATATGTTCAAAAAGGTCAACCAGTGCCGCGCGCTGAACCTCGTAAAGCTCGTCCAAATTGGCGCGGCGGTCGCGCTCGCTGTCAGACATGATCACTTTGCGCATCAGATGCACCGCATCGTCGCCGGTGAGCATGTTTTCAGTCCGGCAAAGGCCAACGCCTTCGGCGCCAAAGCCGCGAGCGATCTCGGCATCTTCGGCGTTGTCGACATTTGCGCGCACATTCATTTGGCGGATCTCGTCGGCCCATCCCAAAAGCGTGGCAAAATCGCCGGAAACTTCGCGCTGGATTGTCGGGACCTTACCCAGCAAAACCTCACCGCCGCTGCCGTCAACGGTGACGGTTTCGCCCTCATGGACCACCATCTTGCCAAACCGGGCCAGACCATTTTCGGCATCGATGCGCAGGCTGTTGACGCTGGTGATGCATGGGCGTCCCATGCCGCGGGCAACGACAGCGGCGTGCGAAGTCATGCCCCCGCGCGAGGTAACAATGCCGCGCGCCGCCGCCATGCCATGAATATCATCGGGGCTGGTTTCCGGGCGTAGCAGAATCACATCGCGGCCGCCTTCGGCAGCTTCCACAGCGGCTTCAGCGGTAAAGACCACGGTACCGGTGGCGGCGCCCGGTGACGCCGGCAAACCGCTTGCAAGCCGTTTCTTAGGCGCGTCGGGATCGACCATCGGGTGGATCAGTTGATCTACCGCGGCAGGATCAACGCGCAGCACCGCATCGGCTTTGGTGATGACTTTTTCCTTTGCCAGATCGACCGCAATACGAATGCCAGCATTGACCGTTCGCTTGCCGCTGCGGGTTTGCAGGATCCAGAGCGACCCGTTGTCGATGGTAAACTCGACATCCTGCATGTCACCGAAATGCTCTTCCAGCATGGTCGCCAATTGCTGCAGCTGGCTAAAGGAGTGCGGCAGGATTTCGCGCATCGATTTGCGCTTTAAGGCCGGGTTCGGTGTCAGCGGATCAGGCGTGCGGGTCCCGGCCACAATGTCTTCGCCCTGCGCATTGAGCAGAAACTCACCGAAAAAGCGCTTTTCACCGGTCGACGGGTCGCGGGTAAAAGCAACGCCAGTTGCTGATTCCGGCCCGGAATTGCCGAACACCATCATCTGCACGGTCACGGCCGTGCCCCAATCATCAGGGATGGCGTGCAGAGCACGGTAGGTCACCGCCCGCGGATTGCGCCAACTGGCAAACACGGCCTCAATGGCACCCCAAAGCTGGTCATAGGGGTCCTGCGGGAACGGTTCATCCATATCGGCCTCAATGTCGATGAGGTAGCCGGTGATGAGCTGTTGGAGTTGCTCAACGTCCAAATCCTGGTCGCGCTCGACGCCGGCGCGCTCACGGGCAAGCTCCAGCCTTTCTTCAAACAGCGAATAAGGAACGCCGATGACCACGGTGGCGTACATCTGGATGAAGCGCCGATAGGTGTCATAGGCAAAACGCGG
>JBCCRB010000035.1:0-12586 GCA_039208465.1 Pseudomonadota bacterium | reverse complement strand
GGTAAGCAACCACGTTCGCTTTTTGCTCCTCATCCAGCCCCGCGCCCGGTGTGAAATCCCCACTCTCATCCTTGCGGCCTTCGCCGAGCAATTGGCGCACGCCGTCAATGCCCAGGCGATCCAGCTTATCGATGGCGCGCAGAACCGTGAGTCGCTTTTCGGCGTTTTCATCGCCGCCCAGACCGATGGCTTCCATCACGCCATCCAGCACTTTGCGGTTGTTCACACGGATCACATAATCGCCGCGCTGGATGCCGAGCGCTTCCATCGTGTCGGCCATCATCATGCACATTTCCGCGTCGGCCTGGACGCCCGGCGCGCCGACACTGTCGGCATCGAACTGCATGAATTGACGGAAACGGCCGGGACCGGGCTTTTCATTGCGGAACACCCAGCCGGCCCGATACGTCCGGTAGGGCAGCGCGATCTCATTGATGTTTTGCGCGACATGGCGGGCGAGCGGCGCGGTTAAATCATAGCGTAGGCTCATCCATTGTTCGTCATCATCCTGCACCGAGAAAACACCGGCATTGGGCCGGTCGGTGTCGGGCAGGAACTTGCCGAGCGCGTCGGTATATTCAAACATCGGCGTTTCGACCGGGTCGAACCCATATGTCTCGTAAACCTGCTTGATCTTGGCGACCATCTCATCGGTCGCGCGGATATCGGCGGCCGTGCGGTCGACAAACCCGCGCGGCTGGCGCGCCTTGAGCTTTTGCGGCTTTTTGTTTTTCTTCTTGTCGGACATTTGATCGCTTAGCGGGAACGGCTGATGGTGTTGCGCTCTCCTAGACGAGTGCGGTTTGCGCTGCAACAGCACGATGGGTGTTGGCATTGGTCGCGTTTGGCTGCATGGATGGACGGAAAAGACGATTGGGAGACGAATCATGGCTGATGCCGATATTGGTTTGGTGGGACTCGGCACGATGGGGTCGGCCCTGGCTCTGAACATGGCGGACAATGGGTACAGCGTTGCCGTGTTCAACCGGACCGTTGCGCGGGCCGAAGCGTTCAAGGCCGAAGCCGGTGACTTGGGCGACAAGATCATCCCCACAGAAGATCTGGCAGGTTTTGTCGCGGCCATCAAACCGCCGCGGCGGATCATTTTGATGGTGCCGGCGGGCGACATTGTCGACCAGCAGATCGAAGCGCTGGAACCGCATTTGGACGAGGGCGATATTATCGTCGATGCCGGCAATGGCAATTTCCACGACACCAACCGCCGCGCGATTGCAGCCGAAGACAAACCCTATGCGTTTTTCGGTCTTGGCGTTTCTGGCGGCGAGGAAGGCGCGCGTCACGGTCCGTCCATGATGGCCGGCGGCGATGAACAAGCCTGGTCAGCGCTGGAGCCGGTGCTGACGGCGATTGCCGCCAAGCATACAGACGGTACGCCCTGCGCTGCCTGGCTCGGACCGCAAGGGGCCGGTCACTTTGTTAAGATGGTGCACAATGGCATCGAATATGCCGACATGCAGATGATCGCGGAGATCTACGGCCTTTTACGCGATGGCTATGGGTGGGACGCCGCGCAGATCGGCGGGCTATTTGCCGAATGGAACAAGGGACCGTTGCAGTCCTATCTAATCGAGATTTCGGCCGAAATCGGCAAAACCAACGACCCGAAAACCGGCAAGCCCGTGCTTGACGTGATTTTGGACAAGGCAGGCCAAAAAGGTACCGGTCGGTGGACCGCCATCGAAGCGCAGCATTTGGCGGTTGCGATCCCGGTTATTGAGGCGGCGGTTACCGCCCGCAATCTGTCGGCTTCCGTCGATATGCGCGCAAAAGGCGAAGAGAGGTTCGGGTCGCCAAAGCACAAAATTGTCGGCGAGCCTGATCTTGCAATGCTGGAACAGGCCATGATTGCCGGCAAGATCATCTGCTACGCCCAAGGCTTCAACATGCTTTCAGCCGCCTCGTCGGCGTTTGATTGGGATCTGCAATTGGCGAGCGTGGCCCGCATCTGGCGGGCCGGTTGCATTATCCGCTCGGCGATGCTCGATGATATGGCCAAGGCGATGGAAGGCGGGGCGGAGACGCTGGCGTTTGACGATTATTTCGCTGACCTGCTGGATCGCCATGGCGAGGCATTGCGTCAGTTCTGCACGCTTGCGCTCGCAAACGGTCTGCCCAGCCCGGCGTTGATGGCAGGGGCTTCATGGTTTGATCAATTGCGGTCAAAGCGATCGACCGCCAATATGCTGCAGGCGCAACGCGACTTTTTCGGCCGTCACAGCTTTGAGCGCCTCGACGCGGAAGGGGCGCATCACGGCCCATGGGTCGACGATTAGGCAAACCTTCTCGGCAATCGTACAGATCTGTCTTGATACCAATCGTGCTTACTGCTTTTTCTTGCTGCCGCCCGGCAGGAAGAAAAGCGGTGTTGAAAACTTGCCCTGGATGCGCGGCTCAAGCCCCAGGCGTTGCCGTCTTTCGTAATTTCGGGCCTCCTGGCCAAAGCGCCCGAACCGGTCAAAAGGTTCCGACTTGCGCGATGATTGGTGGCTGTAGCCAATCCGATGCACATCCGCACCGACCGGATCATAAGCGGCCACGGGCTGGACATGCGGTTTTGTCGCCAGGCTCACGGGTCCGGCCTGCGCGGCTAAAGTGCCAAAAAACAAGCCGGTGAACGCGATCGTGGCGGTCAGTGATCTTTGACGGTGTGACATCACACACTCCTGCTTTGTCGATCAAACGATTGGCAACAAAATAGGTGCCGAAGCAGGTTTGTGCAAAACACGCCGGGACACAGGCATTCACGCCTGTGTCATTGTCCGTTTTGTCTTATCCGCTATAGGGCGACCGGCATTGCGTCCGTTTGTTGATCTTATAAGCAAACGTGTTGTCTGAGCGCCGGTAGGTTTTGTAGCGGCTTGAGCACCAATGGATGTGCGCGGCACTGAGCCTGATCACCGGCACCGGGTGAATGATGCGCGGTTTATAGATCACACGTGGGCGCACAACGTAGCGGGGGAAATAGTACCCGTTGTAGAAGACGTAGCCCTTGCGCGCGTGGCGGTATCCACGATGGCCGCGAAAATAGACGTGGCCCGAATGGAAGTTGAAGCCGAAACTCACATGCGGGTGATAGCCCTTGTAGTGCCGCTTGTTGTTGAACTTTTTGTTGTGGTCACTGAGCGACTCTCGTTGGCGCCCACCATCAATCAGCACCACCGGTGCACTTTGCGCGGTGATCAGATCGGTATTGATGGGTGCCGCCTTTACAGGTGTTATTGCCGCCGTTGCGGACACGGCCGCTGATATGCAGGCAGCCAGAAAAATGCGTCGCATGGAAACCTCCTAGACGCTGACAAAGTCCCTTCAACCGACAGGTTAACCGATCCTTGCCAAGTCTCAAAATGAAACATTTGAGACCATCTCACGGAACTGGCACTTTCGCGTGTTCCGTGCGCCGTTTATGGGCAGGTATGAGCCGTTCCGCGATACTCCTGTTTTTCCTTGTTGCGCTGACCATGACGGCGTTTGCCGCCAACTCGCTGCTTGCACGTCTGGCGCTCGGCGCCGGTGCCATTGATGCGGCTAGCTACACCTTTGTGCGCCTCGCCTCCGGTGCGTTGGTGCTGGTGGCGCTTGCCAGCCTGCAGAAGAAATCGGCCATCGGGGCTGTCGTGAAAAAAGGCCACTGGATGTCTGCCTTGGCACTTTTTGTTTATGCCGCCGGGTTTTCCTACGCCTATCTGGTGCTGGAAACAGGCATGGGCGCGCTGATCCTTTTTGCCATGGTGCAAGCCACGATGATCGGTTGGGGGCTCTATCGCGGCGACCGACCCTTGGCGTTTGAATGGATCGGGCTAATCATTGCCTTTGGCGCCTTCATCTGGCTGGTTTCGCCTGGCCTCTCGGCGCCTGACCCGATCGGAACCGCGCTGATGGCAGCGGCCGGGGTCGCCTGGGGCGTTTATTCCTTGCGCGGGCGGGGCGCTCTTGATCCGCTCGCGGCCACCGCTGGTAATTTCACTATCAGCGTGCCAGCCGCATTGGTGGTTCTTGTCCTTGCCATTGGCAGCTTATCGGCAGAACCGGTTGGGATCGTCCTCGCGGTCATTTCAGGCGCCCTGACCTCTGGGCTCGGCTATGCGTTGTGGTATCGCGTCTTGCCGCAAATAACGGCCACGCAGGGCGCAATTGTTCAATTGACGGTGCCGGTGATCGCCGCTGCTGGCGGCGTTGCGTTTGCCGGTGAGCCCGTCACGGTTCGGTTTGCCATCGCTTCACTTCTCATCCTGGGCGGTGTTGCGCTGGCGATCATCGCCAAGTCGAAACGCGCCTAGCTCCGAGTTTTACGGCGCAGCTTGTGGGTCAAGGCCAACTGGATGCAGTGTTTTAATGCATCTTGCTCGGCAAGAGGGCCGTCTTTGAGCACAATCGCGCGATTTGCCTCGAAGTGGAGGGTGTCGCCGTAGATGGACCGAAATTCGTCAACCAGGCCAGTTGTGCAGATGAACATCAGCCCAAACTCACCGTCGGGCCTTGTCTCGATGCGCACCGAGGAGCCGATGCCTTGCTTTGCTGGCGCAAAGCTCGGCTGACCCCATTTGATTGTTTCATCAATGGCGCCAATTCCCGGGACCTCAGCTGCGGCTTGCGCGATCAGATGCTTGATTTCCTCATACCGGTCTTTGCAGGGCATTGCGTGCGTCCTCAACAATCTGCCGGCAATAGCATCCTTCAAGGTGGTCGTTGACCAGGCCCATGGCCTGCATGAAGGCATAGATTGTCGTCGGCCCCACAAAAGACCATCCGCGTTTTTTCAGATCCTTGGACAAAGCCTTCGATGTCGGGCTGATCGGGTTGGCCATCGCCCATTCATGGGTCACTTGGTTTGGACGCTCGTCATCGCCGGGTTCGTGGCGCCAGAAATAGGTTGCCAGTGATCCGAACTCCTCACGCAATGCGAGGGCCTGCCGGGCATTGTTGATCGTGCTCTCGATCTTGCCGCGATGGCGGACGATCCCCGCGTCGGTGACCAGCCGCTCAACATCATCGGCGCCATAATCGGCAATCTTCTCAAAATCGAACCCATCGAAAGCGGCGCGGAAATTCTCGCGCTTGCGCAAAATGGTCAGCCACGACAGCCCGGCCTGAAAACCTTCCAGGCAGATTTTCTCAAACAGTCGGACGTCGTCGGTGACGGGCATGCCCCATTCATGGTCATGGTAATGCAAATAGTCCGGCTTGCCCTGGTACCACCAGCAGCGATCGCGGCCATCATCACCTGTCATCAATCCCGGTGTTTCAGTCATCGTCCGTTAACCTCATCGCTTAACCACGCCTGCATACCGGTTGCTAACCTTGCCAAAAGCTTATTGCGCTCGGATGCATTTTATCGGTCCCCTGTTCATAAATTGCTTCGATCGCGGAGTCATGGTGGCGCCACAAAGCTGCTGACAATTCACGTCAGCAACGGCCATTATGAAGTTTGCGAGTGGTGTGATGAGTAAGTTTGCGCGTAGTTTAGCCGTGTTGATGAGTGTTGCCGTCAGTGCGTCGGCAGCCATGGCCAATGACCGATATGTCACGCCGCCACCGGTCCGGCTCAGCCCGAATTTGGCAGCGCCTTGGGTGATGCAATTGCAGGGAAACCGCCCGGTTTCAGCGCCCGCCCCAACGGTACGTCGCCAAGTCGTGATCCAGCGCCAAACTATCCAGCGGCCGGCTGTTCAAACAAGGCAGCGGGTGCAACAGGCCGCGCTGGCTCCGCAGCAAAGGCCAACCGCACGCGCCATCGATCCGATGTATCTGCCGCAAACCGTTGCCTATAATGGGCGTGAAGCGGCCGGCACGATCGTCGTCGATACGCGTGACCGGTTCTTGTACCTGGTCAATGGTGACGGCACGGCCAAGCGCTATGGCGTCGGCGTTGGCAAGGCCGGTTTTGAATGGCGCGGCAGCGAAAAAATCACCCGCAAAGCGCAATGGCCTTCATGGCGGCCGCCTGCTGCAATGATCGAACGTGAGAAAAAGAAGGGGCGTTTCCTGCCGACCTTCATGCCTGGCGGGCCGGAAAACCCACTTGGCGCGCGCGCGCTTTACCTTGGCTCAACGCTTTACCGCATCCACGGTACGAACCAGCCCTGGACAATCGGACAAGCGGTCTCGTCGGGCTGTATCCGGATGCGCAATGAAGACGTCACCGATCTTTACGAGCGGGTCAAGGTCGGCGCCAGGGTGGTCGTTCTTTAAGCCCCTGCCCCGCGCCGAACGCCTTATTCTGCTGCCTCGACAAGGTCCGCCAGCGATGTGCGGTCGCTGCCAGATTCTGATGCATGGCCTGCATCATCGGGCACATTGGCGGGTTTCGGTCCGCCATAGGCCCAATCCAACAACTCAATTGTATGAACGATCGGGATCGCGGTGCCGGATGCGATCTGCGTCATGCAGCCAATATTGCCCGTTGCGATAATCTCGCCCTTGGTCGCCTCAATGTTGCGGACCTTACGTGCTTTCAGCTTCGCCGAAATCTCAGGCTGCATGATGTTGTAGGTTCCGGCTGATCCGCAGCACAAATGCCCCTCGGCAGGCGACAATATCTGGAACCCCGCCGCGCTCAGCAATCGTTTTGGCAGATCGGTGATCTTCTGGCCGTGCTGCATGGAACAGGCGGAGTGGTAGGTGACCTTGACCGACGGCACCGTTTCCGGCGCAGGCAGGTCAATCTGCCCAAGATATTCGGTAATGTCTTTGGCCAAATCGGAGACCCGAGCGGCCTTCTCGGCATAGTCCGGATCAAGACGCAGCATGTGCCCATAGTCTTTAATGGTCGTGCCGCAGCCGGATGCCGTGATGATGATCGCATCCAAACCACCCTCGGCCATGACCCGCATCCATGCATCGACATTGCGGCGTGCAGCGTCCAACGCCTCTTCTTCGCGGCCCATATGGTGGACCAGGGCGCCGCAACATCCTTCACCCTCGGGCACAACAACCTCGACACCGAGCCGGTTCAAGAGCCGGATCGTTGCTTCATTGATGCCCGGGTTTAACACCGGCTGCGCACAACCGGTCAGGATCGCGACACGTCCGTTGGGCGACGCCGCCGGGCTGTGCGTACCGGGGTTTGATGCTTGCGAGTGGGCCGGGATCGATTTGGGCGCCAAATCCAACATGGCACCAAACGATTTCAACGGTGGGATCGCTTTCAGAAGCGGCGCGAAGGGCCGACCGACTTTTGCCAAGTAAAGCGAGGCGCGAAAGGTTTGCGGTGTTGGCAAGGTCATCGCCAGGATGGCGCGCGTCATGCGGTTGAAGAAAGGCCGGCGATAGGTCTGTTCAATGTGCGCGCGAGCATGGTCGACAAGGTGCATATAGTGCACACCGGACGGACAAGTGGTCATGCATGCAAGGCAAGACAGGCAACGGTCGATGTGGGTGACGGTCTTCTCATCGGCCGGGCGGTCATTTTCCAGCATGTCCTTGATCAAATAGATCCGGCCGCGTGGGCTATCCAACTCATTGCCGAGCGTTACATAGGTCGGGCAGGTCGCCGTGCAAAAACCGCAATGGACGCAGGAGCGGAGGATTTTCTCCGACACCGCGACATGCGGGTCCTGTAATTGTTCTTGTGTAAAATTCGTTTGCATCGAAAGCCTACTCGCTGATCAAATCCACCAGGTTTGAAGATCGGGCATGGGCTCGCGGCGGCCCAAATTCTGGATGCCTTTGACAAGGCGGATCACCAGCCAGACAAACACTGCCAACAACAACAGAAAGCCAATGCCGACCAGCATCAAAACGGCAGCAACAAGCGTGTATGCCAGACCGATCCAGAATGTGCGGATCAGCCAGGTGTAGTGATTGTCGACGAAGCCGCCGATCTTGCCGCGGTTCATATAGGCGAAAACGACACCGATGATCGCCGGGATGCCGCCCAAAAAAAGCGAAAGGAAGTAAAGGACGTAAACCAGTTGCGCGTTCTTTGCACCGGGGTCGAACCATCCTTCAGTCATGTCTTCACTCATCGCGCACTCCGCTCTTGATCTTCACGCGGCAACCGGCTCTGCCTTGGCGAGGTTCAAGGGTGATTGAAAGATTTCCCGCGGATCCATCGAGCGTTTGACCGCCAAGCTCACATTGGCGAGCGCCGCGTTTTGAGGCGAGAATGTCGGCACCGCGGGGTCTGTTGCGGCGCCGCGGCGCAACAGGACGGCGTGGCCTCCGTGCAAGCGCGCCAGATCATGCACATTCACCGCAGGATCGGTCAGCTCCAGCCAGACAAGGCCGCCCTGCCAATCGGCGAACCATGTGTCTTGGTCGTTCGCAGCAAGTGAAGCGGCCAACGCAATGCCCTTTGTTGGCGGCACCGACAGCCGCCACAATTGTTTCTCGGTATCGGTCTTGAACATGGACAGTTCGTTGAGGTGTGACCAGATGTCCCGCGAGGGATCCGGGTCAAGCACGCTCACATCAGCGGCAAGGTTCAGTTGCGACCGAACTCGCGCCATGCGCTCATCGACGCTGGCGACGAAACCCTCAAACCGGATCAGGACGTGACCGCGCGCAGGAAACTGATTGGGCTTGAGGCGGTCGATCGTGCTCTGCGGCAGAATAGCCACGCCGCTTGGATCGGCGGATGTTGCCATGGCCGCGGCCATGATCGCCGTCGCTTCCGCATCGTCTTGTACCGCAATGGCGAGCGTTTTCTGGCTCGCGGCAACCGGGAGCACCTTGAACGACACTTCCGTCAACAGGCTAAGCGCGCCCCATGAGCCAGCCATTAGCTTTACCAGATCAAGGCCAGTGACGTTTTTCATCACGCGCCCGCCATTCTTGATGATCTCGCCTTTGCCATTGACGAAACGGACACCGAGCAGGCTGTCGCGCGCGGCGCCAGCGACAAACCGGCGTGAGCCGGATTGGTTTGCCGCCGCAATGCCGCCGATCGTCTGGCTATTGCCACCGCCTAGCGCGCTCGCCCATGAACCCGGTTCAAAGGCGAGCATTTGCTTGTGCTTTTCAAGCGCCGCCTCAATTTCCTGCATGGGTGTGCCGGCCTTGGCGGTCATCACGAGTTCGGCCGGGTTGTAGGCGACGATCCCCGACAAGCCGGCCGAAGAAAGCGTATCGGCGTTGGAACTGAACGATGCTGATTTCGAGCCGCTACCTTGAATACGCAAAGGGCGATTGCCGGCGGCCTCGGCAATGATCTGCGCGGCTTCTTCTTCGGTTGCCGGTGTGTGCAGGGTCTCGCTCATGCTGCCGCTTTCGCGGAAGTATTGCGTGACTTCAAATCGAGCGGAAACACTTTTGACGGGTTCAGCAGCCAGCCCGGATCGAAGGCGGCACGCACCGCCATTTGCTGGTTCAAATCCGTCTCGGAGAATTGGTGCAGCATCAGGTCGCGCTTTTCGATGCCCACGCCGTGCTCGCCGGTCAGGCAACCGCCGGCATCGACACACAGTTTGAGAATTTCCATGCCGGCTGCTTCCGCTTTGGCGGCGCTTTCCGGATCGTTGACATCATAGAGTATCAAAGGGTGCATGTTGCCGTCACCGGCGTGAAACACATTGGCGACCTTCAGACCATACTCGTCGATGATCCGATAGGTTTCACGCAGCACATGGGACAGTTGGCCAAGCGGGACCGTTCCATCCATACAGATGTAGTCCGCGATCCGCCCAGTGGCTCCGAAGGCTGATTTGCGCCCTTTCCAGATTTGCGCCGCTTCGGTCGCGGTCTGGCTTTCCTTGATCGATTTGACCTTGTGTTTCTTGGCGATCTTGATGATGCGCTTGAGCATATCATCCATTTCCGCCTCTGAGCCCTCCACCTCGACAATGAGCAACGCCTGCACATCCATCGGGTAGCCGGCCTTGGCGAACGCTTCGCAGATGTCGATCGCCGGCTTGTCCATGAACTCGATGGCAACCGGAATGATGCCGGAGGCGATGATTTCCGTCACACAGGCGCCGGCAACTTCCGGATCATCGAACCCAAACAAAACCGGACGTGCGCCTTCTGGCTTGGCGATAATGCGTACAGTCGCCTCGGTGATAATGCCCAACTGCCCTTCGGACCCGCACAAGAGACCAAGCAGATCAAGGCCCGGCGCGTCGAGCGCCTTGCCGCCCAATTCGATGATCGTGCCGTCCAGCAGGACAAGCTTTGCGCCGAGCAGATTGTTCGTCGTCACACCATATTTAAGGCAGTGCGCGCCGCCGGAATTCATGCCGATATTGCCGCCAATGGTGCAGGCCAGCTGTGAGGACGGATCCGGCGCATAAAAGAAGCCATCGGCCGAGACCGCCTCTGAAATGGCCAAATTGGTGACGCCAGCTTCGACCGTCGCCGTGCGGTTCTCATAATCGACATCGAGAATGCGGGTCATCTTGGAGACGCCGATCACGACCGCGTCTTCCTGCGGGATGGCGCCGCCGGAAAGGGACGTGCCGGCTCCGCGCGGCACGACCGGCACCTGGTTTTCGTGGCAAATGGTGAGCGCGGCGGCCAATTGTTCTGTGGTTTCAGGAAGGACTACGGCGAGCGGGACACGCTTGTAGGCCGTAAACGCATCGGTCTCGAACGGCGTTAGCTCGCGCTCATCGTCGATCACACTCTCGGCGGGAAGCACCTCACGCAAACGGGCAATGATCGCTGCCTTTTGCGATAGAACCCGTGCATCGGGCGCCAAAAACGCGATGTTTTCCATTGTCCCCTCCTCCAAGTGGTAAAATCTTTTTACCAGTTTTGCCATGGGCGGTAAAGCCGCTGTGGCTTAGCTAAAAAGTGGCAGTTGCTTCAAAAACGCACAGCCCCCTACCGTTGGTCAAATTATTCGTCTATCTTCGCCTCAGCGGAATATATGAGGCTTCGGTTTTTCAATTCGCGGCGGTGAGGAAAGCAGGAGTTGCGCTAAATCTTCAAACTGGACTGCGAAGGCAAATGATGAGCAATTTTGGAGACTTGGAAATCTTCGCGCGTGTAGTGGCGGCTGGCAGCATGTCGGCGGCAGGGCGCGAATTGGGCCTCTCACCAGCTGTTGTCTCCAAGCGTCTTAGGCGCCTTGAAGACCGTTTGGGCACCCGCCTTTTACAACGGACAACCCGCCAGATTGCGCTGACCGAAGCCGGCCAGGGCTTTTACGAACGCGTCGTGGCAATCCTTGCCGGGGTGGAAGAAGCTGAATCGTTTGTGTCACGCCGGTCGGCTCTCGCCCGCGGCACGCTAAAGGTAAGCGCGCCGACCTCGTTTGGACGCATGCACATCGCGCCATATCTGTCTTCATTTATGGAAGGCAACAAGGATCTGACGGTCAACATTCTATTGTCCGACGATCTTGTCGACATTGTTGGTGAAGGCTTTGATGTTGCGATCCGTATCGGCGAACTGGCCGATTCCAGCCTGGTTGCCCGCAAGCTGGCGCCTGTGCGCCGGGTGTTGTGTGCCACACCTGCCTATATCGAGCAGCACGGCGCTCCGACGTCGCTGGCGGAATTGGCTGAGCATAATTGCCTGACCCATGCGGTTTCCGATGTCTGGAAATTGGAAGGGCCGAACGGGGCAGAGACTTTCAAACCGTCCGGTACGCTGACATCCAATTCATCAGAAGTTATCCGTGAAGCAGTGGTTGCCGGGGTCGGTATCGCGCTGCGCTCGACATGGGACGTTGGGCAGGATTTGGCGGAAGGAAAGCTCGTGCGTGTGCTCGATGAGTATCAAGGCTCGTCGAACACCGGGATTTTTGCGATTTATCCCTCGCGGCAGTTCCTGCCAGCCAAAGTGCGTCTTTTCATTGATTATCTGGCAGAGTTGTTCGGCACAGTACCCTATTGGGAACGCGGTGCGGAACCAACCATTCCAACCATCAGGCCAGCTGGCGCAGGACAGAAGAACGCTGTGATGAGCGGTCGCCGAAAAGGCATCGCGTTTAATGGCGGTGCGCATAACGGTTCCGCAAATGGTGCGGGCAACCGCAACTAATCGCGGTAGCGTTCAATCGCGTTCCAAATGCCGTTTTCGGATGCGTCGGACGATCAACCAGATGCTTGCGATCACGATCGGCACTGAAGCGGCGACGATAACCTGGTTTGAAATGCCAAGCGCGTTACCGGCAAAACCAGCGGCGATATAAGCAATCAATCCGACGATGTAATAGGACACAGCGGCAACGGAGAGCCCCTCGACGGTTTGTTGCAGGCGCAATTGTAGTTTTGCCCGTTTGTCCATGGAGCGCAGCAGGTTCCTGTTCTGCTTTTCAACTTCCACGTCAATGCGGGTGCGCAGCAGATTGGCCGTGCGGGCGAGCTTGCGCGACAGGTTCGCCTGGCGCTCCTCGATTGCGCGGCATGTGCGCATGGCCGGTGCGAGGCGACGCTCGAGAAAGAAAGCCAGCGTGTCGTAGCCGGGCACCGGCTCGCGTTCCAGATTTTGCAGCCTGTCGTCAACAATGTTGTGGTAAGCGCGGCTGGCGCCGAAACGGTAAAGGCTCGATGCTGCATCGGCTTCCAGCTCAGCGGCCAGCGTCGTCATTTCGTTCAATAAATCTTCAGCACCGCCCGGCTCGATACCGCGCATGCGCTGGGTGAGCTCGGTCAAGCGGTCTTCATCGGCACGAATACGCGGC
>JBCCRB010000034.1:0-12586 GCA_039208465.1 Pseudomonadota bacterium | reverse complement strand
CGGCGAAACGACCAGGTCGGCGACCACATCGTCGAGCTGCTTTTTCAGGATCGGTGAGTACCAGTAAAAATCGCGGCTCTTCTGCTGGACGATCTTTTCATTGTCTTCAATGGCAATGCCGGAAATATCATTGCGCAAAGCGTCGAGGTTCAACATCGGTGGTAGGCTCCATCAAATGGTCAAGTTCATCATAGGAAGGGATGGTGCGATCGACATATTTGCCATCACGCACCAGCGTACGGTTGCTTTCGGGACGTGAGAGAAGCTCGGTCCAGGTCCGGCCCTCAAACACCAAAAAGTCAGCAGGGTCTCCCAACCCGATGCGGCCTTGGCTACCGTCCAATCCCATTGCCGCGGCGGGATTGGCAAGGAGTGCCCGGGGCCAATCGGCCACGGGGTGATCTAAATGGCAGGTCCGTGTCGCCTGCCGGTAGACCTCGAGCATATCGAGATCACCATAAGCATAAAAGGGATCGCGCGTATTGTCCGAGGCAAAGCACACATTGATGCCACGCGCCTTCATCTCATGCACCAGGGTCACCCCGCGCCATCGCGGGGTGGAGGCGTCCTGGCGCCGATCCTGCAGATACATATTGCACATCGGCAGAGACACGACGGAGATGTTGGTTTCAGCCACATCATCAAGCGTTGCCTTCACAACATCATCGGCCTGACGCGCCAGCGAACAGCAATGGCCAATGAGAATCCGCCCTTCAAACTTGTGCCGCCGCGCTGCCCTGGCGATATGGTGCAACGACTTGGCCTCAACATCGTCGGTTTCATCGGCGTGAAAATCGAGATCGAGCCCGTGCTCGATGGCGGCGCGGAAAATCCTGTCCAACAGTGCGTCCAGATCCGGCACCATGTAAGTGACCGCACCAAGCACACCACCGGCCGCCTTTACAGTGCTGACCAACTGCGCAAACCAGGCCTCGTCACGCGCGGCATCAATGCCGAAAAGGCACGCGCCCTGCAGTTCAATCTTGCCCTTCCAACGATCGCGAACGGTCTTAAACACAGGCCAGGAGATCTCGTCTTGCGGGGACAGGGAATCGATATGGGTGCGGATTGCCTTCGTGCCATGCGCGTAAGCACATTTAAGCCCAAATTCCATCCGCGCTTCGACATCGCGCGCAGTCCAGCTTGCCCGGCGATCCGCGCCGACTGTCTCTAGTGCGCCCACAAAGGTTCCGTCCGGGTTCGGCGAACGCGGCCAAATGTGACCCTTGTCGAGATGCGTGTGGCAATCGATCGGACATGGCATCGCAATGGGCGCCAACCGATCTGATTCCTCAACCTGATCCATCTGGATTACGCGCCCGTCCCGAACGCCAAGCTGATAGGTGGCAAATCCCTCATGGTCATGGTGCACCAATGCCGATGCGGCACCCACCCAGCTCTCATGCAGCCGGACAGTCAGTGCATCAACCATGTCCCCCGCCTTTGCAGGCATTTATTGCTCCGATTGCAGCGCGCTTTCATGCCACCGCCGCAGGATGCGGTTTGACAGCCATGACAGCACGATAAATATGATGATCCCGGTCAACGAGATCAGGATCAGGGCCGCAAAAAGCCGTGGCGCATTCAGCCGGTAGCCCGCCTCAATGATACGGCTGGCAAGGCCTGACGATTGCCCGGCCGTGCCCGCCACAAATTCCGCGACCACCGCGCCGATCAATGCAAGGCCGCCGGCGATCTTCAACCCGCCAAGGAAATATGGCATCGCAGCCGGCAGCCGCAAATGCCACAGCGTTTGCCAACGCGTTGCACCGTTCAGCTTGAACAGATCGAGCAGATTGCGATCAACCGAGTTCAACCCCAAGGTTGTGTTGGACAGAATGGGGAAGAACGCAACAATCCAAGCGCACAGCAACAGCTTGGCCGTCTGGTTTTCCACATAGATGTTGATCAAGGGGAAGATCGCCACGATCGGCGTAACCTGCAGGATCACCGCAAACGGAAACAGGCTCATCTCGATGAATTTCGATTGGGTGAAAAGGACCGAGAGCCCAACGCCGCCGACCACCGCCAAGAGCAGCGAAAGGCCGGTGATCTTCAACGTCACCCATAGCGATGAAAACAACAGCGAGAAATCTTCAATCAGCGTACCAACGACTTCATGCGGGCGTGGCAGGATGTAGCGTGGGATTTCGTTCCACACACAAATTCGGTCCCATAAAAAGATCGCCAACAGCATGATCGCAAAAGGCAGCGCCCATTTGCCGATGCTTTCCAGCTTGCGTTGCCGAAGGCGGGCAGCCTCCTCCGGGTCAACAATTTGCCCACTGTCGACATCGGCCATGTTTGCATCAATGGAGGACATCTTTTTCTCCGGGTTTGAGGCCCATCGCGGCCCGCAGCATGGTCGATGCCGCACGCGTCAGGCCGGCATATTGCTCCGATGTGCGAAACGCTTCATTGCGCGGATAAGGCGCATCCACTTCCATTTCGTCAAACACCCGGCCGGGCTTGGCCGCCATAACGATGATGCGGTTGGACAAGAACACACTCTCAAAGACCGAATGCGTCACAAAAATCACCGTGAAGCGTTCTTTCTCCCAAAGCGATAAAATATCATTGTTCAATTGGAAGCGGGTAATTTCATCGAGCGCCGCAAACGGCTCATCCATCAAGAGAACCCGTGGCCTTGTGACCAGACCGCGCGCAATCGATACGCGCATCTTCATGCCACCGGACAATTCACGCGGCACCGCATCTTCAAAACCAGTCAGATTGACCTGTGCCAGCACCGACGCGATGCGCTCCCGGGCGCGCTCGCGCGAGATCCCCTGTAAACGCAGCGGCAGCCAGACATTTTCATAGACCGAGGCCCAGGGCATCAAGGTCGGCTCCTGGAAAACAAAGCCCACATCGGTCTTGCCCATCGGCGCACCACGCCAGTCCAGCACGCCCGATGTTGGGTTCGATAGACCAGCGATCAGGCGCAGGGCGGTGGATTTTCCGCAGCCCGAAGGGCCCAGCAGGGAAACAAAATCACCCTGCCGGATCGTCATATTCACATCGCGCAAGGCGACGACGTTCTTGCCAAACGTTTTTCCGACGCCTCGCATAACCAATTGCGGGGCGCCGGTTTCAAGCGTCATATTGGGCGCTGCGCTCACGCGCTGCTCCTTATGGTTTCAGGTCCAGGCCAAGTCCCTGGTTCACATAATCAAGTGTGTAGGACTTTGAGATATCAATGCCGTCAGCAATGACGCCCGCATTGACCATTTTCGCGTAGAAAGAACTCATCCGCTCTTCAGACATAGCACCGATGCCCAGCGTTTCGGTGTCACCGCTATCGATGATCCCATATTCCTTCAGCGTATCGATCGCAAAGACGATCTTGTCGTCCGACATGTCCGGATTGTCGGCTTGGATCAGCTCAACCGCAGCCGCGTTGTCATTGTAGAGGAAGTTGTACCACCCCTTGATAGACCCCTCCACGAAACACTTCACGGCATCGGGGCTTTCATCGATCGTCGCCTGCATCACTTCGATCGTTGTCGAATAGGTATCAAAGCCAAAATCGGCGATTAGGAACAGGTTTGGCTCAAAGCCAGCCTCTTGGATCACCGCATAGGGCTCAGATGTAATATAGCCTTGCTGTGCCGATCTCGGATTGGCGATGAACGGCGCCGGGTTGAAGGTATAGGGCACACGCTTATCGGCTTCATAACCGAACTCTTGGATCATCCACTGATAGTAGGATTGAAATCCGGCATCGCCGAGGATGAATTCTTCTGCATTAATCAGCTCTTCCCAGGTGTCGAGCCCTTGATCCGGATGCGTCATCAAGACTTGTGGTTCCTTTTGGAAGGAAGCTGCCACAACGACCACGGGAATGTCCTCAGCCACGGCATTGAACGCCTCCAGCATGTTACCGCCCATATGGCCATCGATACGCCCGGCCAACAGCAGCGCGCGGTTGTTGACCTGCGGTCCGCCCTGCTGGATTTCCACATCAAGTCCACACGCGGCGTAAGTACCGTCAGCGACCGATTGGTAAAAGCCGCCATGCTCGGCTTGTGCCAGCCAGTTGGTACCAAAGACAAACTTCTGCAGATGACCGTCGGCAAACGCACCGCTTGTTCCGAAGGCAAGAACGGTCGTGGTCAAAAGGAGTTTTTTCATAACGTAACCTCATATTATGCGTGCCCGAACAGGGCCCGCTTCCCTGATGCGTTGACGGATGCAAATCGCATGCCATCAACCATGCAATGCAGCAAAGATGATTTCGCTGTCATCGGCAATGGCATTTGACGGACCAAATGCCTAAGAATTGTGCACACTTGTCAAATCGTGCCGCTTTTGCATGATCGCCGCAAACAGGATCAACCCATGCTCAAGCACCTAACGCCTGAAACCATTCGGCCCCCTTTTGCCAAATATTCCCACGCGGTTGAGGTGCCCGAAGGGATGCGTCTGATCGTCTGTTCGGGCCAGTTGGGGATCGCGGCTGACGACACGATACCGGCCGATACGGCGGCCCAGACACGGCTGTGCTTCGACAACATTCGCGCCATCTTGGGCGATGCCGGCATGGATCTGACCAACATCGTGCGCATCAACGCCTATGTAACGGGCCGCGAACATTTAAAACCCTATATGGGCGTGCGCGATGAATTGTTTGGCGAACCGGCACCGGCTTCAACGCTAATGATTGTGTCCGGCTTTGCGCGCGAGGAATTCGATGTCGAGATCGAAGTCCTGGCCGCAGGATTGCCGCGATGAACCGGCGTGTTTGGTGGGGCGATTTTACCGCTCGCGAGTTTGAAGGTCTGGATGCCGAAAAGACCATCGCGGTCCTGCCCATAGCGGCAACCGAACAGCATGGGCCGCATTTGCCGGTTTCCACCGATCACGCCATCATGAAAGGGATGTTAGAGACGGTTTTTCCGCTCTTGCCGGCCGATCTGGATGTCCGGTTCCTGCCGATCCAATGCGTTGGCAAATCCAATGAGCACGTACGCGTACCCGGCACGTTGACGATCGATGCGACCACGCTCCTCGCCGCCTGGAACCAGATCGGCGACAGCGTAGCGCGGGCCGGCATCCGCAAGCTTGTGTTCATCAATTCCCATGGTGGCAATGAGGAATTGATGGGCATTGTCGCGCGCGATTTGCGCGTGCGCCATGACATGCTGGCCGTGAAAACCAGTTGGGTCCGTTTCGGTTTTCCAGATGGGATGTATTCAGATGAAAATCGTGCCTACGGCATCCATGGCGATGATTATGAAACCTCACTGATGCTGCATTTTGCGCCGGACACCGTGAAGATGGACAAGGCACAAAATTTCGCCTCTTCAACACCGCGCGCGCAGCAGACTTTCACACATCTGGCGCCACAAAGCCCGCATGCATTTGCCTGGATAGCCGGTGACATCAACCCTGATGGCGTGGCCGGTCAGGCGCATCTGGCAACGGCAGAAAAAGGCGCTGCAACAGCCCAGCATCAGGCATCGGGCTTCGTCGAATTGCTCGCTGATGTGCAGACCGCAAAACTCGATGAATGGCTAACCGGCTGATCAGCCATCAACCGGTGTCTGGTGGTGACCGATTAGCTTCCACCCATCGACCATATGCACCCAAGTCGACGTGCAATGGGAAATCCGGGCCCCATCAGCCATAATCCCGTTTCCCTTGTAGGCAAGGACGGCAACATCGCCCTGCATCGCCGCATGTCGGTCGCTCATCTCGACATCTGTGCAAGGCCCCTCCTCCCCCATCGAACCGACAAAATCATTGCCGGCAAAAATTCCCATCGGTGGCGGAAATGCATAGACTGCAGCGGGATGCAAAATGCGCTCATAATAGCTGCGCCCCGCTAGCCAGCATTTGCGTTCCAATGCCCACAACTCATCCAAGGTTGACATGACCTTACTCCCAAAGTTCGATGAAAAATCAGGCGCAACCTGCCCAAACTTGTGGCTTCATTGAAAGCCAACACTGCCTTAAAGTCATCAAAAATCATTTGGGGGAATGCATGCAACTGACACCGCGCGAAAAGGACAAACTCCTCGTCGCCATGGCAGCCATCGTCGCGCGCAAGCGCTTGGAGCGCGGCGTGAAACTCAACCATCCTGAAGCCATCGCTTTGATTACAGATTTTGTCGTCGAGGGCGCCCGGGACGGGCGCTCGGTCGCCGATCTGATGCAGGCCGGCGCCCATGTCATCACCCGTGACCAATGCATGGAAGGCGTGCCGGAGATGATCCATGACATCCAGGTCGAAGCAACGTTTCCCGACGGCACCAAGCTCGTCACCGTCCATGAGCCGATCAGATAGGAGCCTTCCATGATACCCGGAGAAGTCATCACCGCCGCTGGCGAGATTACGCTCAATGAGGGCGCCGAGACGATCACCCTGAAAGTCGCCAATACTGGCGACCGCCCGGTGCAGGTCGGCTCGCACTATCATTTTTATGAAACCAACGCGGCGCTCGACTTTGACCGCGAGGCGACCAAAGGCATGCGCCTCGATATCGCCGCCGGAACGGCCGTCCGCTTCGAGCCGGGCCAGACACGCGATGTCACGCTGGTGCCAATCGGCGGCAAGCGCGAAATCTACGGATTTAATCAAAAGATCATGGGTGGCCTGTGAGATTTTTGCTCGCGGCATGCATAATGGTCAGCGCCGGACAGAGCATCGCGCAGGATCAGCCTTGGCAATGCGATCAATGGTCTGACTTGCCGCAGCAGGGCATGAATTTTTGCGCCCATCAGGATTGGCAGAAGGCCGATCGCGCGCTCAATATTGTGTGGCCAAAAGTCAAGGACTGGGCCAAGCAAACGGACGAACAAACACGCGAATGGCGCCCGCAATTTGCCATCGCCGAGGAGAGTCTTTTGAAGGCTCAACGCGCCTGGATCGACTATCGCGACGGCCATTGTGAAAGCGAAGGCATGAAATTTGCCGGCGGCTCCATGCAGCCGCTGATCGTCAATTCATGCAAGGCAAGCCTGACCCGCGCCCGCACCGAAGAATTATTGCTATTGCTGGAGGAAGGGTAAAAGTTGGGCCTTGAACTGGTGACATTGTTTGTTTGGATTATTGGCGCCATCGCAGCCCTCGCAGTCCTTGTAAGCAAAGCCTTGTCGGGACGTTGGGCCGCTGCAGGCGCCGCCGCCATCGCAATTTTAGCAGTGGTTGCGGTCCACCTGCTTTCGTACGGTCCTGAGATTTGGACTAACCTTGCATATCTCGCTCTAGCGGCAACGATAATAGGCGCAGTTGCCTTTTGTTTGCGGCCCCGCTGGCTAACTGCTGGCGTTGCGGTGATGGCAATGTTGGCGACTTACAGCATAAATCTGGCCCCAAAGCTGGGACTGTTTTCAGAGCTAAATTCAATGTTTTTTACCCAGCTTTGGCTGGTCCTTTCCGCGGTATTTCTGGCCAAGGCAGTATCTCGGCCCCGAAAAAAAGGAGTTTCCTGATGCCCGCAACCATTTCCCGCGCTGCCTATGCCGACATGTTCGGCCCAACCACCGGAGATAAGGTGCGCCTGGCCGATACTGAACTCTTCATCGAAGTCGAAAACGACATGACCGCCGATCTGGCGGGCACGGCAAAAGGTGATGGCAACAATGCCCCGCTCTATGGCGAAGAAGTAAAATTCGGTGGCGGCAAAGTGATCCGTGACGGGATGGGGCAGAGCCAGGTTACGCGGGCCGAAGGCGCGGTCGACACCGTCATCACCAATGCGCTCATCGTTGACCATAGCGGTATCTACAAAGCCGATGTAGGCCTGAAAAACGGCCGCATCGAAGCCATCGGCAAGGCAGGCAACCCGGACACGCAGCCCGGCGTCAACATCATTGTCGGCCCGGGCACCGAGGCGATTGCCGGTGAAGGAAAAATCCTCACCGCCGGCGGCTTTGACAGCCACATTCACTACATCTGCCCGCAGCAAATTGAAGATGCGCTGATGAGCGGGCTGACCACCATGCTGGGCGGCGGCACCGGCCCCGCACACGGCACTTTGGCGACCACATGTACGCCGGGGGCCTGGCATATCGGCCGGATGATCCAGGCAGCGGACGCCTTTCCGATAAATTTGGCCTTTGCCGGCAAAGGCAACGCATCCCTGCCCGCTGCGCTGCATGAGCAAGTGCTCGGCGGAGCGTGTGCGCTAAAACTGCACGAGGATTGGGGCACAACCCCCGGCGCGATCGATTGCTGCCTGTCCGTTGCTGACGAGATGGACGTGCAGGTGATGATCCACACCGACACGCTCAACGAAAGCGGCTTTGTGGAACGCACGGTGGAGGCCATGCAGGGCCGCACGATCCACGCCTTCCACACCGAAGGTGCAGGCGGCGGCCACGCGCCGGACATCATCAAGATTTGCGGCGAGCAGAACGTCCTGCCCTCCTCCACCAACCCGACACGGCCTTATACGGTCAACACGCTCGAAGAGCATCTGGATATGCTCATGGTTTGCCACCACCTCGATAGCAACATTCCCGAGGACGTGGCCTTTGCTGAAAGCCGGATCCGCAAAGAGACCATCGCCGCCGAGGACATTTTGCATGATATGGGCGCCTTTTCGATCATCGCCTCGGACAGCCAGGCCATGGGGCGCGTTGGCGAAGTGATCATCCGCACATGGCAGACGGCCGACAAGATGAAGCGCCAGCGCGGCGCTTTGGCCGATGAAACCGGCGACAATGACAATGTGCGGGTCAAACGATACATCGCCAAATACACGATCAATCCCGCGATCGCGCATGGCATCAGCCACGAAATCGGCTCCATCGAAGTCGGCAAACGCGCCGATCTGTGCCTCTGGGATACGGCCTTTTTCGGTGTCAAACCGGCGATGGTTTTGATCGGCGGGTCGATCGCTGCCGCGCCCATGGGCGACCCGAACGCGTCAATCCCGACACCGCAGCCGGTCCACTACCGCTACATGTTCGGCGCCTATGGCAAGAACGTTACGAACAGCGCGGTAACCTTCGTCTCAAAGGCCGCGATTGAAGACGGCTTGGCCCACAAACTTGAGGTCGAAAAACAATTGCTGGCCGTCGACAACACAAGGAAGATCGGCAAATCCAGCCTGATCCACAACGACGCCACCCCTGAGGTCGAAGTGGACCCGGAGACCTACGAAGTGCGGGCCGATGGCGAATTGCTGACCTGCGAGCCGGCGACAATCGTGCCGATGGCGCAGCGGTATTTTCTGTTTTGATCAATGACCCAAAAAGGTGCCGCTAGCCATGCGCTTTGCGGCTGTCCTTTTGCTGGCGTTCGCACTCGGTGCAGTCGTCGCTGTCGTCTGGCTTGAACGAAGGGCAAGCTGGCTGTCATCCATCGATTTCCGCGTTGCCTACCCGGATGTGCCGGTAGAAGTAACAACGGCAGTGCGAGAAGCGGAGCTTGCCTACTACAATAGCCTTTCGCAACCGAGGCGGGCGATTGAGGCGGCTCAGGATATCCTAACATTTGCCGCACCCAGTGTGACCTTTGCGTTTAATTTCTCGGTCGGCCCCTACCGGATCAAAGCAGCAACCATAGACGAACTCATCCCTTGGGCGATGGACAATGGATATCTTCAAATCATCGATGCGCCGGCAAGCCACGCACGCCAATCAATAGCCTACTTTGCAGAACAGCCTGCGTTGGCTGATTGGGGGGCGGCGGTGATCTTAGAACGTTTGCGCCGCCGGCATCCTTTATTGCGCGAGCGACCATGGGGCGAGATTGCAGACCAGCCGATGCTCGTTGCAAAATTATACTCCGGTTATATGGGCGCCGGCGGTGATTGGGCGCTTTGGGAACGCGATCTTGTTCCAGGGCCTGAAGCGCTGCGGCGCTTGAAACTGAGCAAAGGTGAGGCGCAATGAACACGGTAATCAGCAAATCGCGGCAGCACCCGATGATCATCATGGTCATCGCATTGGTGTTTTACCTGATCTGGTTTTGTGCGCCAGCGCTGGTTGCCGGCGCTGCACCCGGTGAAGGCCAAGGCATCGATGGCGCAGAAGATATGGTTCGCCAGATGATCCCCGAAATTGGTCTCGTGATCACCATTCTTGCATTTGTGGCGCTGCTCAATGGTTGGCACGCCATGCGCATTACGACGCAATTGCGAAAAGGTTGGTTCTGGGCTCTCATCCTTCCCTTGGTTTATGTCGGCATATTTTTGTTCTTGGGATACGCAACACTGCTTGAAAACGAATTGGGGCTGTCGGCGATCCCGTTGCAGATTTTTGCCCCGTTGATTTTCACGACATTTCTCGTCGGCGTTTTTGAGGAATTTCTTTTTCGCGGTGTCGTCTTTAACGCCTTTGAAAGATGGCGCGGCACCATTCTTGCCGTCATTGTTTCATCAATATTGTTCGGGTCCATGCATTATGTGAATTGGGCTGGTGGGCAGCCACTTGGCAGTACACACATCCAGGTCTTGCATGCGGGACTGGCCGGTATTCTGTATGCAGGTCTCATGCTTTATACCGGATCAATCTGGATCCCAGTGCTATACCATGGCCTCTGGGACAGCACGGTCACCTTCTTCCAAACGGCAAGCTCTTTTTCCGAAGAGACCGCATCAGTCGCGGCAACCGATAGCGATGGTTCTTTTGTACAATACGCGGTCTTCGGCTTCGAACCGATGTACGGCGCTTTATTAGTTTTCCTCTGGTGGCGCAGCACACGCAAAAAGAAGACCGAATGAAACGCGATCGTCAAATGGATCAAATCCGATCACCCCGCCCCGATCGAACCGAAAGGAACACACCATAATAGCCATGTTTCGATTTGGACGGCTTCTGCACCGCCGATATTGTGTAAGGGCCTCGATGGTTTTGTTTGTAGGTTTCGCGGTGCAGCCAGCTTTTGCATCGGAAATCGAAAACCTAAGACTCCCCACCCCTTCACCCGCGCCCGAACGCCCATCAAAGCCGGAACCGGTCTCTAGACCAAAGCCTGTCGATGATACCAGCTACACCCAATGTATCGCCAACCTGAAAGCGCTCGGCGCCAAATTCACCGCCCTCGATCCGGTCACGGGCAATGACCCGGCCTGCGGCGTCGCCAAACCGCTCGACATTGACGAAATCGTGCCCGGCATTGCGATTACACCCGATACGCAGATGCGCTGTGCAACGGCATTAGCGCTCGCCAAATGGGTCAATCAGACACTGATACCGGCGACGCAAAGCCTTTCCGACGATGGCTCGGTGGCCCTGAGCGGTTTGCAGCACGCATCCACCTACGTTTGTCGCCGCCGGAACAACCAACCGGATGGCAAACTGTCGGAACATGCCTTTGGCAACGCCATCGACATTCGCAGCTTCCAATTTGAAGGCAGGACACCAATTGCCATTGAACCGCGTGAACGAACCGGATCGATCGAGGAAGCCTTCCAAAAGACCGCACGGGCCGGCGCCTGCCTCGCCTTCACAACCGTGCTGGGGCCGGGCTCTGACGGGTTTCACAACGACCATATTCATCTTGACATTGCCGAGCGACGCGGTGGTTATCGGCTATGCCAGTAAGTGAAACCCTCCCTACTTGTTCCACCATCGCGCCGCACGTTCATGGCCCGGCGGATACGATAACGTTGGATGAGACAGCGCGGCACCGTCGGCGCATCAAGCTGATCTCTGACAAGGGTATCGAGTTTTTGCTCGATCTGCCCGAAGCGCGTCTGTTACGCCATGGCGAAGGCCTGGTCTTGAACGACGGCCGGATCATCGAAGTACGTGCTGAGCCGGAAATGCTTTTGGAAGTGCGCGGGAAAAACCCGCGCCATTTGCTGGCGCTCGCCTGGCAAATCGGCAACCGTCATTTGGCCGCACAAATCGAGCCGGATCGGATTTTGATCCGCCATGATCATGTGATCGTGCAAATGCTGGAAGGACTTGGCGCAACGGTCACAAATATCGAAGCGCCCTTCGATCCTGAAGGTGGCGCATATGGCGATACCCATCACAGCCACCATCACCATGACTAAGCCAAAACGCCCGCCGATAGAAACCATCAAGACCGGTCAGGAATTGAAGAACTGGTACTGGCTGAAAGACGAAATCAGCGCGCACGCACGCCAAATTAAGGTTTCGCCAGCCGGGCAGAAATTCGACATCATCGACCGTGTGGCTCATTTCCTGGACACAGGCGAGCGGCGCAAACCAAGCCAAGAGAAAGCCAGACCCACTAAAACGGCTACCGATTGGCATAAAATGCCATTAACCCCGGCAACCATCATCGATGCCGGCTATCGCAACAACCAAAACGTGCGGCGATTTTTCAAAAACGAAATCGGCAGTCGCTTCTCCTTCAACATCGAATTCATGAATTGGATGAAGGCGAACAGCGGCAAGACATTGGCCGATGCGTTGGATCAATGGCGCGCCATCGAAGCAAAACGCAAGAGCGGCGTACGCGCAGAAATTCCGCACCACAATCAGTTCAACGCCTATGTTCAGGCATTCTTTGACGACAATCCCGGTCGATCCATGGATGACGCGCGTCATTTCTGGAAACTGAAACGGTCCCTGCCCGGCCATAATCGCTATGAACGCGCAGATTTGGAACTGACCGATGACTGAGACAAATGCGCTGATCCGCCTGATGTCCTGGCTG
>JBCCRB010000033.1:0-12819 GCA_039208465.1 Pseudomonadota bacterium | reverse complement strand
AGGAAACTCAATGCCTGAAAGTAACATTCGGTCAGAAATCGTGCATGTCCGCTTTGTCCGCATAGCGGACGTTTGGGCATGCCTAATGAGACGGTCAGCTCACGGCCCAAAGCTGCCGTTCAGTTTTTGAATCGTGAAAGTCCGCTTCGAGGCTTTTGAGGCGGCTTAAGCAATCCCCGCCTAGCGGATACACTAATTATGCTACTCCCGTGCAATGTGCGAACTCACTCCCCCGAGCTTTGAAATTTCATCAACGCCAATACCGTGCCAGGCATCTGATAAGCCAAGAATAAAGCAATCGTCATTGGCAATCTCAAAACCGATTTGGATGCTCGCACTCATGACTACGGACGCGAGTGTTTCCCGTTTGAAAACAATTTGTCTCATAGTGTTTTCAAAGGTCGGCATGCTCCAAGCGGCGCCATAATGACCCTGATCTGCATTCTTCATAGGCCACGACGCGGCACAGGCCGCGTTTTATCAGTCTGACGTTGCGGCGACGATGTTGCGGAGTCTTCTACCTTGGCACGACCGACAAAGGTAAGCCTGCATTCACTCTTAGGGTGAAATCTTCGTGAAACCCATGCTTCTCGCTTTATGGTCGCTTGCGATGCATCTGCTGTTCGCTATGCATTTGGCCAAAGGGGTTGATGTTTGATGAGATACGCTTTGCGTGCCCTTAGACTTGTTACGCTTTTTCTTGGCGCACTGTTTCTCACCGCCTGCGGTGAGCAGGTGTCGTGGAACCAGAAAATCGCTATCAATGTTGACACGCCGGACGGGTTGAAGAGCGGCTCAAGCGTAACGCGGGCCATCTTTGCGAAAAAGCGGGAAGGTTTTCTCTTCAATCCACCGGAAGCACGCGGTGTCGGTTCAGCCGTTTCCGGTGAAGCGGTGGTGGTTGATCTGGGCGAAGGGCAATATCTGTTCGGCCTTCTTGGCGCAGGTGGCACGGCGCAATGCGCCATCGATTGGGGCACGGATAGATGGTGGCCCGCTGGTGCGCGCAATGTGTCCCGGCATGCCGGTGTTGTGCCGCTGGAGGGATCGTGCCGCCCGCGCCTTGTCACCTTTGACGACATCGACGATCCGGCATCGGTCAAAAGCGTTGATGCGGACGATTTTGCGGCCAGCTTTGGCGCTGACTACGCACTGCAATCCATCACTTTGGAAATCACCAATGAGCCGACCACCGAAGGCAAGGTGGAGGCGGTGCTGGAGTGGTTGGCTGATCTCGGTCGACAACAGGGCAACCTAAAAGGCAAACCGCCGAGCGGGCTTGTCGCTGATCAAGCTGATCCAGCTATCTGGATGATTGGACCATCCGATTTTTCTACGCGGCTTTTTGACTAAACAAAAAAGAGGCAACAAATGACGATCTCTAAAGATGCCTTCCTCGCGCAACTCGCGATGGACGCATTTAATCGTGGCTATGGAGCCGGTGTTGCCGATAACGGAGCGCGCGATCCAAATGGTTGAGACGAAGGCAGCGCGATTGATGCGTTTGTGGTTTCCCGGAATTTGTCGCCCGTAACAATCTATTGAGCCTGTCCGTGAAATCTTCGTGAAACCGATGCTTGTCGCTTTATGGTCGCTCGCGATGCATCTGCTGTTCGCTATGCCTTTGGCCAAAGGGGTTGATGTTTGATGAGATACACTTTGCGTGCGTTTGGACTTGTTACGCTTTTTCTTGTCGCACTTTTCCTTACCGCCTGCGGTGAGCAGGTTTCGTGGAACCAGAAAATCACTATTAGTGTCGAAACGCCACAAGGCCTGAAAAGCGGCTCAAGCGTTACTCGGGCTATTGTTCAAGACAAGGCGCTTTTTGGTATTGACGCCATCACACCACCGGAGGCGCGCGGCGTGGCATCTGGTGTTTTGGGTGAAGCGGTGGTGGTTGATCTGGGTGACGGCCAATATCTGTTCGGCCTTCTTGGCACAGGTGGCACGGCGCAATGCGCCATCGATTGGGGCACCGACACATGGTGGCCCGATGGCGCGCGCAATGTGTCCCGGCATGTCAGTGCTGTGCCGCTTGAGGGATCGTGCCGCCCGCGCCTTGTCACCTTTGACGACATCGACGATCCGGCATCGGTCAAACGTGTTGATGCAGACGATTTTGCGGCCAGCTTTGGCGCTGATTACACGCTGCAATCCATCACGCTGGAAATCACCAATGAACCGACCACCGAAGGCAAGGTGGAGGCGCTAATCGACTGGTACAGCGGATATCCTGAGCCGGGCCTTTGCCCTTCGACTGGTCGAGTAACGGATATTCCTTTTTGTCGTCGGGTCAAACATGGCGATTTGATCAACGACTAATTCAATCAATTCAAACGCCAATCGGGCCAAACCTGTAAAACTGAAAAGGGGCAATAAATGACAGTTTCAAACGATGTCTTCCTCGCGCAACTCGCGATGGATGCATCTTACCGTGGGTATGGGGCGAGGGTTCTACAAGACGGTTTTGACACAGATTTGAGCGTCCCAGTTTAAGGGCTATCTCACAACGCTGTTTCGTACACTGTGAGCTTAGCACACATCGCGGATATCTCGCGATTTCAATTCTAAAGTCGGCTTTGGGTGGAAATGACCCTCTACGCGCCAGCGCAGTGAATTTCCGCTTCCCGCCCTTAGTGAACATCCCCACGATTTGCATACTACGCCCCTATGAAATGGTTGGTGAATTGATGAGGCTACTCAAACAGTGCCAGGCTTTGCCCGAATTTTGCATGCGCCTTTTTGTCCGATCACGTTCCAGCAGGTGAAGGCTTTCCATTGGCACTTCAATCGGAATGTGCAGGCTACGGTTCGTCTTCTTCAACGACCTCGATTGGGAGTGGTGTGTTCTCTGGTGTGTATGCTTCAGGCACGACCAAGAAACCGCATTGGGTGTTTGGTGCAGTAGGGGTGCCATATTTTTCTTCCAGCTTGTCCCGTTTTTTCGCAGCTTTCAAATCACCCATCGTCGCTTTGCGTCGAAGTATCATAAACACCAGCTCGCATATCGAGCGCTTTGTCGTGACACCGTTTTCGGTGATCTCATGCAGTTCATTGGCGATCTCTTGAACGATCGTTTTCATGTTGCGTGACCCTTTGGGCCGACCAGCCGGATTGCCCGATTTGCCTTTCTTGAACTGGTTCTCCCGAATGCGTGCCACAGCGGCTTCGATGTCGTATGGATCGGTCATAGTTCGTACCCCATTCGCTCATCTTCGATCCGTTCTTCGTCCGATCGAGTGGCCAGATATTCTTCGATAATTGGTTTCAGTTGTCTGTCGGACCATGGCGGGCGGCCGTACATATGGAACGCTATGCTGCACACTTTTGAAGGGTATGTATTTGTCGGCAGTACAACGACGCCGTGATCTTGTTCACGAACGGGGATGCTTATGGCATCATACTTCTCGAACAATTCGATTAAGTACACCAGCGAACTGAAGTCTCCGTCTAGCGCCTTTGGCACGACATTGCGTATTTGCAGTTCTCGACTGTCGAACTTGCGGTTGCCACCCGGTGATTTTACTGTCTCGTCTGCGTTCAAAATAGCTTCAATATCGATTTGTTGAGAGCCGCGTGTTTTCGGTCGACCCTTCGGATTACCAGACTGGCCCTTTTTGAATTGTGTCGCTTTCGGCGGCTTTTTGTAGCCGACTTTATCATCCTCGTCGTACATCAGTTCGCCCCCATTGTTTCAGTTTCAGCGGTTGATTGCTTTGCGCGCTCGGAGGCGACGTCATCAAAGGTCGGACCATCCTGACCCAGCGTTGCGTTAATCCCGCAGGTCTCGGCAAAACGCTTCACGATCACGTCGCAATAGCAAGGATCAATCTCGATGCGGTACCCAAGGCGGCCGGTTTCGTGCGCTGCAATCAGCGTCGATCCAGATCCGCAAAACGGATCCAAGATGCTGTCGTTTCGATGAGAGCAATCCATGATGGCGTCTCGCACCAACGCCACCGGCTTGACCGTCGGATGGAGGTTCAAGTCGTTTTGGCCCGCGCCAAAGGCATTGGCTCCGGCATAAGCCCAAACATTGGTACGGTTTCGACCGTGCTTTCCCAACTCGACATTGTTGATGTGCGTTGCAGCTCCTGACTTGAACACAAAAACCAGCTCATGCTGTGATCGATAGAGCGAGCCCATGCCACCATTTGTTTTGGTCCATACGCAAAGGTTCTTCAGTTCTGAGTAGACAGCCCGCCCGGCAGAAGTGATCTCAGGGATATGTCGCCAATCCATGCAATGAAAATGGATCGAACCATCGGCACTAAAGTGCGCCAACTGCTCAAAGACATCAGTGAGGAATTTGGTAAACTGTATTTCTGACATCTCACCCGATGCCATCTCGAACTCACGGTGCTTGGTTTTACCCAGTCCTGACACGTGCCCATCGATTGGCACATTGTAAGGTGGGTCCGAGAAGACCATCTGCACGCGTAAATCGCCCAACAAGATCTGATAGGTTTCAGCGTTGGTACTATCGCCGCAGATCAAGCGGTGTGGGCCTATGTACCAGACATCACCAGTCTGTGTGACAGCTGGTCCTTGATTGATCTCTGGCACCTGATCTGAAGGATCGGCTTTTTCTGGTTGGTCAACCAAGGTCAACGACTGGATGGCGATATCGATCTCGGGAAGCTCGAACCCAGTTAGCGATAAATCGATGTCGATGTTCAAGTTTTCTAAATATTCAAATTCCAATGCCAGCAGCTGGTCATCCCAGCCTGCATTTTCCGCAAGCTTGTTATCGGCAATGACATAGGCACAGACATCATGCTCGGACATTTCGGAAAGACAGATTGTCGGCACCTGCGTCATACCAAGACGCTTAGCGGCTTCAACGCGGCCATGACCGGCAATCAGCGTCTGGTTCTGATCGATCAGAACAGGATTGGTGAACCCAAAATGATCAATTGAGCGCATCAGTTGCTGCAACTGATTTTCCGAATGCCTGCGCGGGTTTCGGGCGCGGGGTACCAACTCGGCAATTGGTTTTTCTACTACGGTTAGTGATGCCATGAGAGGCTCCATTAGTTGTGGAGCCTTGTCACAAAAAAAGCGCAGCTCCAGTTTCACTAGAACCACGCCGACACCATGGACTGCGGTGGACCCTCCGAGGTGAAGTCCAGAACCATGCCTGACGATCACCCTGCAACAGCTTTTCTCAGAAACGCCCATGCGAACCGGAAACAACTGTCTCGAGGACTGCATAGATAGAATATTTTTGTTTTGTTAGCAAGGGGGTAAAATTTATAACGCCTCAGTTCACTCCAAACAGTCAGTATTCCAAAACTTTATTCTATGAGAGGCCAGTACAAAAAGGACACCTGTCATACCGCCATTTAATATCGCTGTTCTGCCGAAATCATTCCCTGTTCGACGACATAAAATTCCCTGATATAGAATTGCGAGAATTGAGACTAAATAATTGAATTCACGCCTCAATTTCGGAGATCTAAGTGGGAAAAAGTCAAATTTCCCAAAATTTGCCTGTAAATTCCCTGTTAACAGGGAATTTCTCCTACAGAGACTGGTCAGCGTCGGATTGCGTGCACAGCCAATCCTTTTCCCCTTCATGCCCGTTTTTGATGACCGCGTGGAAGCGCGCCATCGAGAAAAGAGCTTGCCGTTGCGGAGAATTAGGTAAAGTGTCTGCGCGACGAGTTTAAATGGCAAGCGCATATGAAATTGAGCATTGTTATTTGTACCCGTGACCGGGCAGCAACGCTTGAGCAAACGCTGGCGGAATTGTTGCCGCAGATCGCCGAAGAAGGCAGTGACGTTGAACTAGTCGTGGTTGCCAATGATGTATCGGACAACACGCTTGAGGTCTGCCGCTCGGCCGGTGTGACATGCGTCGAAGAGCCGAAGCGCGGCCTTAGCCACGCAAGAAACACTTCTGTCGCTGTAACGCGAGGGGACGCAATCCTATGGCTCGATGACGACGTCAGCCCCGAGCCGGGCTTTCTTAACGCCTACCTCGACGCGCTTGAACACTATCCCGCAGATGCGTTTTTTGGAGGCGCAATCCATCCGGACCTTCAGGGAAACCCGCCGCGTTGGGCCAAAAGCGCGCTGAAGGTGATACCAAATGTCTGGGCGGGCCTCGACCTCACCCAGGCTGACCAGTCGCTACAAAACGTCGACTATCCGCACCCTTACGGCGCCAATATGCTGGTCCGCCGATCCGCGCTTGTGGTTCCGTTTCGGTCTGATATCGGCCGAAACGGGGGCAAACTGCTTGTCGGTGGTGAGGAAACCGCCTTTTTTCGCTTGCTTAAACAACGCGGGCTAACCGGGCGCTGGGTGGAAAAGGCCACTGTCCGCCACCGGATCGGGCCAGACCGGCAAACGCTTGACTATGTGCGGCGTTACTTCATCGGCCAGGGTATCCAAAGCGTTGCGCTCGGTGATGTTGTGATGAAAGAGGGGCTTGTCAGAAGGGTCAAGGGCGCACTTCGGGTTGCCAGATACTGGCTTCGCTATGTCCGTAAAAGACTGTCTTCGGAACCGGAAGTATGGCTTCGCGCCTATGCTGAGTTTAACATGCAAATGGGCAGGCAGGCAGCGTCGTCATTTTTGCGTTCATCAAGCGCCGCGATACCAGGAGAAACTCGATGACCGATAGACGCGTAATTGCGATTGGACTGGATGGGTTTGAGCTATCGATAGCCGAAGCCATGATGAAAGATGGTCGCCTGCCGCGCTTAAAGAAGCTTGATAAAACGGCGACGCGCTATCTGCTTGACCATGGCGATGCGCGTGAAACGGGTCTTGCCTGGGAGCACTTCGCAACCGGTCAGGAACCGGATGGGTATGAGCGGTGGAGCGCAGTCGAGTTTGACCCGTCGACCTATACGGCCGTTCAGGCGCCGACACGGTCCGAGGCTTTCTTGTCCGAAGTCGAGATACCGACGGTCGCGTTCGACGTCCCCTATATGCAGCTAAAGGGCACCGCGGCTTTGCGTGGGATGGCCAATTGGGGCGCCCACGATCCGGGCGTCGCGCAGCATGCCAATCCCTCCGGATTGACCGACGAGATTTTCGACAAATTCGGCGACTACCCGGCAAAACGGTACATCTACGGGTTTGTCTGGCCCGATCCGGACGCCGCTGAAGACATGGCATCCAGCATGATCGAGGCGATGGAAAAGCGCACGGAGATCACCAGCTGGCTTTTAAAAGAAAGGCTTCCCGACTGGACGCTGGCGATCACCGTTGTGGCCGAGTTGCATTCGGTCGCCGAAGCACTCTGGCATGGCATTGATGAAAACCACCCCCTGCATGGCCAACCGTCGGCGGCTGCCGCCCGGCGCGGGGTTGAGGGCGTGTATGAGGCCACCGATAGGATGATTGCGCGGCTTCAGGACGAACATCCAGACGCTGAACTCGTTATATTCTCGATGCATGGCATGGGGCCAAATCGCGCTGATATTGCAAGCATGTGCTTGCTGCCCGAAGTCATGTACCGGCGCTCATTCGGTCGGCCCTATCTACACGCAAGAAAGGACTGGACCGGCCCATGCCCGCAGCTTGGCGTGGGTGAAGACTGGAACGATGCTGTTAACAAGCAGCTGGGTATCGTCGACCCGCGAACCCAGGAGCGCGGCTTTCTCGCCAAGATGGCGCGCCGCACGAACCGGTTTCTGGACCGGAAGGCAGGCCGCAAGGTGCCTGCCTCGCTTGGCTGGATGCCTGCAGCCCGATACGCACCGTTCTGGCCCAAAATGGATGCCTTTGCGCTGCCTGCATTTTATGACGGTCAGATCCGGGTCAACCTGATCGGCAGGGAGCGGGCGGGTCGGGTTTCTGCTGAAAATTATCCCGCGTTTCTGGACGGGCTGGAAGAAACGCTGCTTGCTCTGCGCGATCCCTACACGGGCGAACAGGCTGTCGCGGCGGTCGATCGTCCTCTTAAAGACGATCCGTTCGCTAAAACGGAGACGCGGTGCGACTTAAAAATTATGTGGACGCAAAACAGCTACGCACTCGAAGCCGCCGGCATAGGCCGTGTCGGACCAGTGCCTCAAAGGCGTACCGGGGGCCATACAGGTGCACATGGCTACGCGCTGATCGACGGGAAAGATCGTCAGATGTTAAATGCCGGCGTTGTGAGTTCATTCGACATGGTTCCGACCATATTGAACTTGGCAGGCATTAAGCTGACGGGCCGTGTTGCGGGGCAAAGCCTGGTGGTAGAGCCGACCGCCGCCTCAAGCTGACCGAAGACGCACCGCGTTTCGCGCTGGTTTGCCGATAGGCTTTGGCCAGTGGCCGGGCGACAGGCGGCCACTACAACAGGCTGTCTGGCATTTTCTGCTCCGCGGCCGTGTTTGCCCGGCGGAAGTAAAGCGTCACCAGCGTAGACACGATCACGATGAACAGCGAATAGAGCGCCGGCACCGCCATGTAGCTCTGCGCTTCTTCGCCAGCAAACGTGAAGACGACGATGGCCACCGCGAGCGGCCCGTTTTGAATGCCGGTCTCCAGCGCCACCGTGCGTGCGTTGCGCGGATGCAACCGCAAGGCGCGCGCAAAGCCATAGCCGATCATGATGCCGAACAGGCCAAGCCCGATCGCCGCCACATAGGTGGCGGGCGTTGTTGTGGTCAGAAACTGCCAGTTGCTCGGCACCCAGGTGACCATGATGAAGATGATGAAGAACAGCGCGAGCACCGAGCCGAAGAACTCGGTCACCGCGCCGACATTGGCATTGAATTTGCGCAACACCATGCCGATGGCGACCGGCACCAGCAGCAGCACCAACGTGATGATGATGTTCTCGCGTGGAATTTCCAGATCAAGCGCCGAAGCGTAGATCAACAGCACAATCGGGATCAAAATCACGCCGAAAACCGTCGACGTGACCGTCATCAGGACTGACAGCGCCAGATTGCCTTTCGAGAAATAGGTGAAGATGTTCGACGTCGTGCCGCCCGGCATACACGCCATGATCAACACGCCGACCGCGATTGCTGACGGCAAGGGCAGCACGGTGATCAACAGGAACCCGATAAACGGCATGAAGCCATATTGGCTGATGACCCCGATGGCGAGCCCATAGGGCCGCTTCAAAGCCAGATAAAAGTCGCGCGGTGTCAGCGAGGCGCCCATGCCCAGCATGATGACGAAAATCATCAGCGCGAGCATGGCTTGTGTAAATTCATCAACCATGGGTCATGCCGCCTTTGTGCGTGCCAATTCTTCGGCGCGCAAATCTTTGCGAAGGATTTTGCCGACATTCGATTTCGGCAATTCGGTTCTGATTTCAATCTGCTTGGGCACCTTGTACGCGGTCAGATGCTCCTTGGCGTAAGCGCGGATGGCATCGGGTTGCAGCGCGTGGTCGTGCAGCGTCACAAAGGCTTTAACGGCCTCGACGGTGGCCTCATCGGGCACGCCGATCACCGCAACCTGGTCCACGCCTGGATGGGCAGCGATCGCATCTTCCACTTCGTTTGGATAAACGTTGAAGCCGGAGACGATCACCATGTCCTTCTTGCGATCGACGATCCGCACATAGCCATCCTCATCCATCATGCCGATATCGCCGGTCAGGAAATAATCACCCAGCATCACCTTGTCGGTTTCTTCCGGGTTCTTCCAATAGCCCTTCATCACCTGCGGGCCCTTGGCGGCTATCTCGCCAACCTCGCCGATCGGTACGTCCTTGCCGGCCTCATCCACGATCTTGATATCGGTGGAGGGCAGGGGCACGCCGATCGTCCCCTCGCGAATCTTGCCAAGCGGATTGAAGGTCAAGACCGGCGACGTTTCGGTCAGGCCATAGCCTTGCAGGACCGGCTTGCCGGTGATCGCTTCCCATTTTTGCGCGACACTCGTTTGCAGCGCCATCCCGCCCGCCGAGGCAAAGCGCAAATGCTTGGGCGGCGAATCGATAAACCAGGTCTCGTTCGACAGACCGTTGAAAAGCGTGTTCACCCCGCTCATCCAACTGATGCGGTAATTCTCAAAAGCCCGTTTCAGGCTGGAAAGCGGCCGCGGATTGGGGATCAGAATATTGCGCGCGCCCAGCCACCAGAAGCCCAGCATGTTCACCGTAAAGGCGAAGATATGATAGAGCGGCAACGCCGTCAGCGCGACTTCCTTGCCCTTTTCCAATCCGGTGATGAGCTCCATCACCTGTTCCATATTCACCACCAGATTGCGGTGTGTCAGCATCGCCGCCTTGGCAACGCCGGTCGTCCCGCCGGTATATTGCAGCACCGCCACGTCATCGGGCTGCACCGATTGATGGTATTGCTCAACTTCGATCACCTCGTCGGCCTTGTGCTTGCGCCCGGCGGCCAACGCGTCCGGCAGGCGGATATGCGCGGTCTCGATCGGCTTGACGCTTTGGTCCCAATATTTCTGGACCAGGCCGACAATGCCGCGCGGCAGCGACGGCAGAAACTCGGCAACGCGCGTGACAATCACATTGGGGATCGGATGGCCCTTGGTTGCCGCCGGCACCTTATCGGCAAACATGTCGACAATGACCAGCGCATGCGGCTCGGCATCGGCAAACTGTTTGGCCATCTCTTCGGCCGTATAGAGCGGATTGACATTGACCAGAATGCAGCCCGCTTTGAAGACGCCGAAGGTGGCAATCGGAAACGCCAGGCAATTCGGCATTTGAACCGCCACGCGATCGCCCGCGTTCAACCCGGCCACTTCACGCAGATAAACGGCAAAAGCATCCGACATTTCATCGACTTGCTGAAACGTCAGATTGCCGTTCATCCCGTTCGGCAGGCAACAGGTGAAAGCCGTTGAAGTTTTGTAGGTGTCGGCAACCGACCCGATCAGGGCACCCAAATTCCGGTACGCCGGCGTGTCGATCTCCGTGCGTACACCGGGCCCGTAAAATGCCGTCCATGGGCGCTTAGCCATGTGCAAAACCCTCCCAAATCTTGCTCGTGCTGCTGGTGATATAGCAATTCGGGCCAAATCGGAAAGCGTGAAATGGTTACCGTCCGCAAGTATACGGTTACCTTTGCCGCGCAGCGTAGGGTTTCAGCCGGTTGCGTATCGGTCAGTGCGCCGCTGGCGGCGCGAAGAGTCATTGGATAAGTTTTGGCGCCCCACCGCCAAGGCCTGCCGGGACAGGCACATCGGTAGCCGAGTAATCCGAGTTCAACACCAATGTTGGTCCCGAACGTAACCACATGCGGCCGACCACGATTGCCGTGTAAGCCGATGAATCGGCAACAGGCGCCTGCGCATCAATCATCAAAATACTGTTGGGCAAATAGATGGTGCCTAAAAGTTGGCGTGCATCATTTGACGAGATGGTGTGAAGGCGCACGTTTCTGGGAAGATGTGAAAGCAGGAACGGATTGAATTGGAAGCTGTGCGGCGTGCTCCGGTCTTCGGCAATCAGAATGCCGGCCGTTGGGCCCGTCTTCATGGCTGTCAGCGAGATAGAGCTGTTTGTCGCAAAGCTAAATGTCGACCCTTCTCCTGTTAAATACAGCGAGACATGGTCGCCCGTCAGCGAAGTGCCATCTTCCACGACCAATGGGCCATCCTTGATCACATACAAACCGCTGGCCAAATTGACCGATGCCGTTCCGCTGATACGCAAGCCGCCGCAATAGACGCCCGGTTGCAAGGTCTGATCGGACGTGATCGTCAGCTTGCTGAAGGTACAACCGCCAAATGCAGGCTCGGGCCGCGAGCTCAAGGGATCATCAAGCTTTGGACACCGTGTGACAGGACTAGGCTGAATTTTCGCGCGCCATGAGCGCATCACGCCGCCCGCCGAACAGATAAAGTCGGCGGTCATGGCCGATCCGGAATCGACCCGCAAACCGGCAAAGTCGGTGGAGTTGCTGATGATTGAGCAGCGATCAGCCTGGATACGGGCATTATTGTCCATATGCACCGATGCCTTGGCCAACAGCTGCGGTTTCATCAAACCAAGCAGGCAAACCTTCTTCGTCGAGGAAAACTGAGCCGTTGCGCTGACGGTGATTTGCGGCGACGGATAGATGAAGTTGAGGAAGTAAGGATAGTAATCCTGCGTAACCACAACCTTGACCAGTTGATTGCTTGGGTCAGCCTTCGCGTACGCCTTGTACAACTGACCACTTATCGAGGTCTCTTCGGCATGGGCTGCCAGATAATTGTTGGCAACCGCGTTGACGATCTCCTGCGACCAGCCCTGCAAATTCGCTTCCTTGGCGCTGGCCAAAGCCGCGAGGTCGGCCGTCGCCTGAAGCTTGGTTTTGTGATTGTTGAAGGCGTAAAAATCCAGTCCACCAGCGGCCGCAGCCAGCAAAAAGGGCGCCAAAACCGCGCCCTGCAGCGCGAAGCCGCCGGCACGATTGGCCCAAAAACGCCTAAATTTCCCCAGATCGATCATCCCGTTTTACAAGTCTTCTTATACAATCCGTGGTTGCAATTAGCCCTGAAGGAGTGACGTAAGCGTAAAGTACGTCACGTGGACTTGCCGTTAGCCTTAACAGGGCGTTTCGAAGCGTACGTGGCGTTTGCCCGTCTGCAGCATACAAGCGGGGGCGCCTGCCGCCGGGGTGGCAAAGACCGCCCACTTATGCGCCAACGCGCCTTGCAATCCAGACAAATTTCGTCAACTTTGCGCACCTAATCATTGAATGGGACTATCGAGCACGGCAAGCGCCGTGCTGCCCGAAGCGCGCAAGTCGCCCGGGTCATGATCGGTACGCCCAATTCACATGGCGAAAACTCGACCGGGCGATGCGGTGTTGAGGGGCTTTTTGTGACGGCTGCGATTGAAGGCTACATTTTCTACGAAATTGCCGCGCTGCTGGTACTGGCCGCCGGCGTGGGCTT
>JBCCRB010000032.1:0-12929 GCA_039208465.1 Pseudomonadota bacterium | reverse complement strand
GTAAACGAGACGCCGCTTAAGATTGATGACGGCATGCGCTATGGCGGCGCATATGAAGCCGGACCTGGCCGCCCGAGGCGGAATGCGCTTACATGCGGCGCTCCTTCATCAGTCTTCCGTAGCGCCCTTTATCGCCCCAAGGCACAGATGGGTTCTCTGCGATGGCGCAGGCCTCCACACTTGTTTCTTTTCAGCGGTTTGCTCGCAGCTATTTGGCTGACCGTGCTGTCTGACGCGGTTCATGGTGCATCGGTGCCCTTCCAGGGGCGGCTTGATGGTTCGCCGGTGAGCTATCAGATCGATCCCGGCAAACGGATCATTTTTGGTGATATTTTGGCCGTGGAAATGCGTAAGCGGTCGAGCCGTGGGCGAGACATGGTGCGCGTGACAGCCACCGACAGCGCGAGTGGCGCTGTTGTTTACAGCAAGCGGTTCGCACTTAGCGGCCCGCGGCACATCGTGTTTATCGACGGGTTTGCGCTGGGACGATCAAGCATATCGCTGTGCGTGGACAGCTCGAAACTATCCGCCAGGGCTTGCTACACGATTGATGTTGAGCGGGTTGAGTGACACCGCAGCAGCGGTGCTTTCCATTTCGGGAAAGAAGACGCGGCGATAGCAAGGCAGGGTTGATAGGCTGCTATCGCCGCGACGACAGCAGAAGAGGCGGCACTGCCGTACGACCCATACTTGCCGCGCGCGCTTTCGTGGGGCTTACGCAACACAGCTTAATCCAGCAGTTTCCGCGCTTTGACCATGCCGACCTCAAACAACTTTATTGGTCGTGGCCGAACGCTTGCGGATGATAATGATGATTTCCGCAACTACCTCGAAGAGGGCTTCGGGGATATACTGATTGACTTCCATATCGCGGTAAATGCTTCGCGCAATCTCGACATTTTCGTGGATCGGTACGCCGTTCTCTGCGGCGATCTGGCGGATCTTCAAAGCGACCAGATCCCGCCCCTTGGCGACCAGACGCGGCGCATTGTCCTTTTCCGGATCATAGCGCAGTGCGACGGAATAGTGGGTCGGGTTGACGATGATGACGGTGGCGGTTGGCACTGCGTTCATCATCCGGTTGCGGGCGCGTTCGCGGGCAATCGAGCGTTGCTGTGCGCGAATCATCGGATCGCCGACGGTCTGTTTGTGCTCGTCCTTCAGTTCCTGCTTGGTCATGCGCAGATCCTGACGCCATTGGTAACGGGACCAGACAAAATCGAGCGCGGCGACGACGGCCATGAAGATCGTGATCGCGGCGATCATGCGCAGCAACATGGTGGCCGCGGTGCCATAAAGCGCGTTTGGCGTTCCATAGGGCAATTGGATCAGTTGCGGCATCATCTGATAGGCGATGAAGCTGACAAGGCCGATGCTGGCCATGATCTTTGCGGTGGCCTTGAGGAATTCAACCAACCCTTTCTTGGAAAAGATCCGTTTCCAACCCTCTATCAACGACAGGCGTTTCCAATCCGGTTTGATCCGCTCGGGGATCGGCAGGGGGGCCATGTTGGTGGCAATTGATGCCAGTGCCGCCATGACGGTCAGCGCCAGTATCGCGGCGATGAGCAGGAAGACTTGCCAGGCGACCGATCGGCTTAGCGCGGCGATGTCCTGCGAGGTTTCGAGCGATAGTTGATGCGAGTTTGCCATCAGCGCGGCCAGAAAATGCCGTGTCTGATCGATGGTGCCGGGCACCACCAATGTCAGCCCCGCCAAGCTGGCCAACAGCACAAAGAAGATCGAGGTTTCCTTCGCCTGCGGGGTTTGGCCCTTCTTGGTGGCGTCCTGGATCTTCTTTTCGGTCGGTTCCTCGGTTTTTGACTGTTCGTCCTGCTGCTCCGACATCGCTCAGCGCTCTTTTAGCGTTTCGGCAGGCTGATCTCGCCTTCTGCCGCCGATTTCAAAATGATCGTACAGATGTCGCGGCGAGCTTCGCTGACAAATTCCGGTTTGACCGTGGCCCCGCCTTCCATCTCGCCTTCGATCATACGCCGCGTGCGCGGGCTGACCGATTCAAGAACCGCTTCGACAAGATCAGCTGCTGAGCCTGACAGGGCCGAGGCGATCATTTCGCTCGGCACATTGTCGAAGACGGCCGACCGTGCAGCTTTGTCCATGTTGGTGATCTCGTCGAACCGGAAGACGCCTTTTTCGATGTTCTTGATCCGGTATTGATCGACATGGGCGCGCAAAGTTTCGACCATGCTGTCAGAGACGTTGCTGTCCGCCGAATTGAGTATTTCGGCGATGCGCTGGTCAAGCTTGTCGATGGACGACATGGTATCGAGGCCAAGCCCCTTGGAGAGGTGCTCTTCGATATATTGCTTGACCTCTGCGGAGGGCGAAATTTCCTGCGCCAGCTTGATGAAAACCCTTTTGGACAGGTCAGGTTTGAGCGCGCTTAAAATCTTGGCCACGGCGGCGCTCGATAATTGTGACAGGACGACCGCAACGAACTGTGCGGACTGGCCGTCGAGAAACTCACACAGGCGTTCAAGATCGAAATCTTCGAGTGTTTCCCAGATCGTCTTGTCCGATTTTTCTTCCACCGGCTCGGGTTTTTTCTCGCTGAGCATGGCATCGCGGTCTTCACCCAGAACGTCATTGAGGATGTCTTCGAAGGCATGGTTGGAATCGAGCAGGCCCGTTCCTGTTTGGAAGTCCGCCTCGAACTCCGCGACCACTTCTTCCAATTGCGACTGGTGGATTGTTTCCAGATTTTGTGCCGCGCTGATGACGATTTTCAGCTCATTGCTGCGGAAATTTTTGAGTATCTGCGATGCGCGTTCCTTGCCCATCGCAACCACGATCGCGGCGGCCCGCTCCGGTTTTCCAAGCACATAGCGTGTCACTGTAGCCACTTTAGAAACCTCAATCCATTTGATCGATATGGGTGATCCGGAAGCCGAGCGTGCCGGCATGATCGTCGGTGACAACCAGCTCGCCACGGCCAATGGTTGATCCGTTGACCTGGATCTCCAACTCCTGTCCGACCTGCTTGTTGATGTGTAGGATCTCGCCGGGTGAAAGCGCCATCAGCTTGGACACGGGCAGTTTGACCGCGCCGACGATGATCTCCAATCGCACCGGTATGTTGTAGATCGATTTGTTCACCTGATTGCCCTGGGGTTGGCGTTGTGCGGGTTCGCCCGCCGGCTGGTTCTGACCATCGGCCACACCGCGTAGTTGAGCGATGGCGTCATCATATTCCGGCGGCAATGGATCGCCGGTCTGCTCAGTCGGTTCTGCCGAAGCGGGTGCCGGTTCGGCTTGCTGGTTGGTGTCGGGTTCGGAGTTCTCGGCCGTTTCGTTTCTGACAGGTTCGTTCATCGCAATGCTTCCTTGAACTCTTCATAGATGTTGAAGTCTGCGGTCGGATCCGCGGGAATGGCGGCATTTTTGTTACCGGTCGGCTCCATCAGCTGGATGGCCAGCGTGCCGGCCTGCTCGCCAAGGACGAATGTCCACAAAGGGGCTGTTTCACTATGCAGCAGATTTTGGGTGCCCGGGCCGGACACCGGGATAAGATCGCCGACGGAAAGCGCGGCAATTTCGCCGAGCGTTGTTCCCGATATTTCGATCCTTGCGTCCAGCACCGTATCGGCACCCAGCGAATAGGTCATGGGGGCGCGGTTGAATTCGGATTGTGGCGGCGCGATTTCGTCATCGTCGGCATTGGCCAGAAGCGCGCGGTGGCTGATCATAAGCCGCACCTCGATGGCAAAATTCTCGCACTCCATGCGCAGATCGAAAGCCTGATAGGCGGGCCGGGTCAGGGACGAGGGGAATTGGTGCGGCACCAGAGGCGCCTTACTGTCGACCGGCCCGATGTCGAGCGACAGGCATTGGCGGACATGATGAATAAAAACGCCAAACAGGCCGCGCTCGAAATCGCTGACATCATTACCGCGCGCCTCAAAGGCATCGGTGCCGGATGCGCCGAGAATGAGCTCGGAAATGATCGGAATGTTCGGTTCGGTGATCTCCACAAGCATGACCGGATCATGCTCAACGCCTTGAAAGGAAAAACAGGTGTAGCCCTCGCGGGGCTGGGCATCGATGTCGCCAATGAGGAATTCGCTCGGCTTCAGGTCCAGATCGCTTAAAGTCTTGGACGTGCGAAAGCCTTTGGTGAGTTCTTCGATAATGGTACGGCTGCATCGATCGAGCCGGGCGCAGTTGGCTTCAACCCGTATCAGGTATCTATAAGCTTCCAGTCCACTTGGTTGACCTTGTGCGGTCGAATGGTCAGGCAACTTCTGCCCCCGCCGTACCCGTCGTCTCGCTTTCCACATCGTCCAGGGTCGGGCGGTAGCTGGTGGAAATTGTCTTACGGCCAAATTCGATCGCAATTTGCGGCAGCGAGCCATTCATGTGTGCGATCAAGGTTTGCTTGACCACATAATAGAGCCGGGTTTGCTTTTCGCGCACCAGCTTAACCTTGGCGGCCAGCGGGCCCACCACGCCATAGGACAGGAAGATCCCAAGGAAGGTGCCGACCAGGGCGGCAGCGATGAGGCCACCGAGGATTTCCGGGCTCTGGTCGATCGCGCCCATTGCCTTGATCACGCCAAGCACCGCCGCGACAATGCCGATCGCCGGCAGGCCGTCAGCCATGGCCTGCAGGCCGTGGTATGATTTAAGCCGGTCATGTTTGAGCGTGCCGATCTCTTCATCCATCAGGGCCTCAACCTCATGCGGGCGGGCATTGCCGATGATGATCAGGCGGCAATAGTCACAGATGAACATGACCAGTGCCTTGTTACCGGACACTTTCGGATAGGCTTTGAACAATTCCGATTCGTCGGGATTGTCGATGTGCTCTTCCACCTCGCCGCGTGACTTAGATTTTATCTCGCGCAGCATCCGGTTCAATAGGCCGAGTAATTGCAGATAATCTTCCTCGTGGGGAACTTTATCGCGAAAGGCTTCGCCGAGGGCGCCCATGGAGTCCTTGACCGTTGAGAGCGGGTTGGCGATCAGAAAAATCCCGACGGCAGCGCCGCCGATGATGACAAATTCATAGGGTTGGATGAGGACGTCGACATAGCCGCCCATGGCCATGTATCCACCGATCACACATCCGAAAGTGACGACAAAACCCAATAGTATAATCACGGGGCTGCTCCGTATCCTGCACCCTTCACGCATAAGCGCCGAAGCTTGCCTCTGACTTGACAAATCCGTTTTGGTGAAAGTTTCGCGCAAGCGAACGGCGTTATCGCTGAGGCAGGAATGATGGGCCCACCATGTTACCAACTGCTGTCAGCTATTTAAATGTCACGCGCGATCTGGCGCGTTCGCTCGATGTGGTCGCGCAGCTTCCGCAGAACAATCGCGAGATCGAATATTACCGCGAGAACATCGGCAAAATTGAATCGATCGATGCCTTTCTGGAAGACGACCGGCTTTATAACTTCGCCATGCGGGCTGCCGGGCTGAGTGACATGACTTATGCCAAAGCCTTCATGCGCAAGGTGTTGGAAGAGGGCATTGATGACCAGAATTCGTTTGCCAATTCTTTGAATGATACCCGCTATCGGGAATTTGCCGAGGTGTTTAATTTCAATGCCTTTGGCGCGGCGACCACAAGCTTCACCCGCGCCGGTGAGGGCATGATTGAGCGCTATACACGCCAGGTTTTGGAAGAAACCGAGGGCGCGCAGAACCAGGGCGTGCGGCTGGCGCTTTATTTCGAGCGTAAGATCGAGGATGTCGACAGCTATCTGGGTATCCTCGCCGATCCGGCTTTAGCGCAGGTGGTACGGGTCGGGCTGGGCCTGCCCGATAGTATCGCTGCGGTTGACCTTGAAAAGCAGATCGACCTGATGTCGGCGCGCGTGCCGTTTGAAGAATTGAAAAGCGAGGCCGGCACCGGTGACATGCTGCGCCGCTTCACCGCGCTCTGGGATTTGACACAAGGATCGCAAACGCAGGCCAGCGCGGGCGTTGTCTTTCCCAGCGCGACGCAGGCGACATTTTCCTCCGATTTGTTGTTCAGTATCCAGACGCTGAAAGGATCTTGATGCTCGATTCAGTTTATGTGGGCACCTCGGGACAGGTTGCGCTTGAAAACCGTCTGACGACAATTGCGGGCAATGTTGCCAATGCCGGGACGGTCGGTTTCCGGGCGACGGTGGTCACCTTTGAAGAGCTCTTGAACAACAAGATTGAAGAGGGTGTATCGACGGTCACACCGGGCGATGAGACGATTTCCATGCGCCCTGGCGCGATTGAAGAGACGGGCAATGTGCTCGATTTTGCGATCAATGGCGATGCCTGGTTCGGGATCGAGGTGGATGGCCAAACGCTTTTGACCAAGGATGGGCGTTTCACGCTTAATGCCAATGCCGAACTGGTGACCATCCATGGTGACACGGTGCTTGATCCGGGCGGTGCGCCGGTTCTGCTGCCGGGCAATCTGTCGGAGCTTTCCGTCTCCGGCAATGGCGTCATTTCGCGCAATGGGGAACCGGTGTCTGGGATTGGCCTGTTTCGCGTCGATGCGCCGGAAATGATGCAGCGGGCCGGGCCAACCGCCTTCAGGCCTGATGGCGCGGTAACGCCGATCGTTGATGGTGATGGTGCGACCGTGCTGCAGGGCATGGTCGAAAAATCCAACGTCGACCCGATCCGCGAGATCGTTCAATTGATCACGGTCCAGCGCGCCTTTGAGCAAAATGGTGCGATGATGCGTGAATCCTCTGACACGCTTGACCGGCTTATCCAGAACCTGTCGCCGTGACCGGGCTTATCGCACTTCAACAGGCCAGTGCTGATATTGCCGCGCTCGGCCTTTCCGCCGCCCCCTTGGCGCATCTGGGCAAGGTACGGACGATTGCCCCAGACCGCGTGCGCATTGTCGGTCTGGGTCATCGCGCAAGCGTTGGCGACATGGTGGAGATTGATCCGGCAGGTGATGCCGCGATGGCGGAAATTGTCGCCGTTGAAGACGATCTTGCCGAAGCGTTTCTGATCTCGGCGCAGGACCAGCTGCGTGTCGGCATGCCGGTCAAACATTGCGGCCGCAAGCCAGTGCAGCCGAACATTCATTGGCGTGGCCGGGTGCTGAACGGGTTCGGCGATCCGATTGACGGACTCGGACCAATCCCGTTTGTGCCGGGTGGTGCGGCCGTATCGGTGCCGCAACCGCTGCAACGCGAACGGGTCGCGGGCGGGTTTCAAACCGGGGTGCGGGTGATCGATATTTTCACACCGCTTTGCCATGGCCAACGAGTCGGGCTTTTCGCCGGCTCCGGTGTCGGCAAATCGACGCTTCTGTCGATGCTGGCCAAAAATGAAGATTTTGACATGGTCGTCATTTCGCTGGTCGGTGAACGCGGCCGTGAGGTGACAGAATTCGTCCAGGACACGTTGGGGCCTGATGGCTTGAAGAAAGCGGCGGTAATCGTGGCAACGGCGGACGCCTCACCGATTACCCGCGCCAGGGCACCGGAACTGGCGGCACGCGTGGCACAAAAGTTTGCCTGCGATGGCATGCGGGTGTTGTTCCTGATGGACAGCATCACGCGCTATGCCCATGCGCTGCGTGAGATCGGCATTGCGCTCGGCGAGCCACCGGTGGTGCGTGGCTATCCGGCGTCGGTGTTCCGGCGCATTCCGCTTTTACTGGAGCGGGCAGGTATGTTCGGTAATGGCGGTTCGGTCACCAGCATCAGCGCGGTGCTTGTCGATGGTGATGATCACAATGATCCGATCGCCGACGCGATCCGCGGTACGGTTGACGGGCATATCGTTTTGGAACGGGCGATTGCTCAATCCGGCCGGTATCCGGCGGTCGACATTTTGCAGTCTGTGTCGCGCCTCGCTGAACGGGTCTGGCAGCCCGATGAGCGCGAATTGGTGCGCGAATTGGTCAAGCTGGTTTCGGTCTTTGAAGACACGCGCGATATCCGCATGCTGGGCGGATACACGCCGGGCGGCGATCCGGTTGCCGACAAGGCGATCAGGATTGTGCCGCAGGTCTACAGCTATTGCAGCCAGTCCGTGGTCGATGCCGCGCCAGGTGTGTTTGAACGGTTGGCGACGCACCTGAAAGGGGCGGTGGCATGAATGTGTTTGCCTGGCTCTATGACCGCTACCGATTTCGCCGGTGGGCGGATGTTGGCTGGACGGGCGCTGGCCTCGCGCTCGGCACCGCGTGCGCCTATTTCCCGCTTTATGTGCAATGGAACAGCGAAGCGTTTGATCCGCCCCAGATGGTCTATTCGAAGGATCGTGAGGCGGGCAGTGCCGTGCAAGTCACTGAGTTTGATCCACCCGATCTGGCGCCCTTCAATGTCTGGTCGCTGACGCAACCAATTGTGGTTGATGAGGTGACGACCGGTACGGTGCCGGTTCGTGAAGCTGTTTCAAATGATCCGCCGCCGGTGTTTGACAGCCGTGTGCGCAGCATCGTCTCGTCGCGCGCTGGTGGCTTTTTGATCGCAGGGCCGGACGGCATCGATTTTGTGCCCCTTGGCGGTGTTGTTGCCGGGTCGGGTCGCATAGACCGGGTTGAAATGGTTAGCGGCCGGGTTGCGATTATTACCGCCTCGGGCGAGCGGATCCTATCGCAGCTTGCCGATCCGCAAGCCACGGACAAGTAGCAAGGGTTAGTTTCGGGCAACAGGAGGTTGTCCATGGCTGATACAGGAATTTTCGCCCTTGCCGCGGTGCATGCCGACTGGCTGGCGGCGCGCCAAACCGCCCTGGCCGGCAATATCGCCAATGCCAATGTGCCCGGATACAAGGCGACCGATACCGTTTCGTTCGCGCAATATCTTGATGCTGCTTCCCGATCCGCAAGCCCGACCATGACGGCCTCGCTGGCGCCGGCGATGGACCCGTTTGTCGACACGAACCGGAATGTTGCCGTTGAGCGCGAGTTGTTCCGCGCCGCTGAAGTGCGCACCGCGCATGGTTTGAACACAGCTGTCGCGTCAAGCTTCCAGAGCCTGTTCCTGGCCGCAGCGAGGTCACAATAATGAGTGACTATCTGACCGGTAGTTTGCGGATTGCGTCGTCAGGCTTGCAAGCTGAATCGATCCGGATGCGCGTGGTCTCGGAAAATCTGGCCAATGCGCAATCGACCGCCGAGACGCCGGGCGGCGACCCTTATCAACGTAAGCTTGTTTCATTTGAGACGGTGGCCGAAAGGCTATCGGGTTCCGTGTCGGTTGAAGTTGCGCGGATCGGGCGTGACAGCACCGATTTCCGTGTCGAGCATAATCCCGGCCACCCGGCGGCCGATGCCGATGGCAATGTGCTCATGCCCAACGTTAATCCGATCATTGAAATGGCGGATATGCGTGAAGCCAATCATGCCTACCGGGCCAATCTGGAAGTGTTCACGCAAGCACGGGAATTGATCACCATGACAATTGATCTGATGAGGTCACGGCGATGATTTCACCTCTTTCCGGCCTCGACGCCGTTAACTCCATCACTTCTGAGGCAAAGCCCGGCATTGGCAATACGCAAGCGGCGAGCGGCGATTTTGCCGCTGTTCTCGGCCAAGCGATGCAGAATGTGGCGCAAAGTGTGCAGACGGCCGAAACCGTCTCAATGGAGGCCATGAAAGGGCAGGCCGACGTCCGGGAAGTCGTTGACGCCGTGATGGCGGCCGAACGGCAAATGACGGCGGCGACCGCGATCCGCGACAAGATCACAACCGCCTATCTAGAAATCAGCCGGATGGCCATTTAACGTCGAAGGAGAATTCCATGCGAGCCTTGGCCATTGCGGCATCGGGGATGAATGCCCAGCAGCGTAATCTGGAAGTCATCGCCAACAATGTTGCCAATGTGAACTCGACCGGCTTCAAACGCGGGCGGGCCGAATTTGTCGACCTTCTTTATCAGGTGGAGCGGGCAGCGGGCGTGCCCAATGCGGCCAATGGCCAGATCCGTCCTGAGGGGGTCAATGTCGGGCTTGGCGTGAAGACCGCCGCGATCCGCACGGTGCATGTTCAAGGAACACTTGAAAACACCGGTAATCAGCTTGATCTGGCTCTGGTTGGCAATGGCTGGTTCCAGATTCAGAGCCCGGGCGGCGATACGCTTTATACGCGTTCTGGCGCGTTCAACACCAATGCTAATGGCGAGATGGTGACCGCGGATGGTTTTCTGGTCGAGCCGAACATCACGGTGCCCGCTGGCACGCTGAGCATTGAGGTCAACCGGACCGGCCAGGTTTTTGCGCGCGTGGCCGGACAGGTGCAGGCGCAGGAAATCGGCCAGTTGACGCTGGCCAATTTTGCCAACCAGGCCGGTCTTCGCCCGCTTGGTGATAGCCGTTTCGAGGCAACCGAAGCGTCGGGTGATCCGATTGTCGGCGTGCCTGGCGATGAGGATTTTGCGCGTATCGAGCAGGGTTATCTTGAGGGATCAAACGCAGATCCCGTGAAAGAACTGACGGCGCTGATTTCAGCGCAGCGGGCCTATGAACTCAACTCGAAGGTCATTCAAGCCGCTGACCAAATGGCGGGTGTGGTGTCCAATGGTATTCGCTAGGCTGGTCTTCCTGCTTTTGCTGGTGCCGGTGGCGGCCCTTGCCGAACCAAACCGCATTGATGTTGTGGTGGCGCAAGGCGTTATCTATCCCGGCCAGACCATCAATGAGGCCATGCTGCGGGTCGTTGAGACTGGTAAATCCCCACCGCCTGGCATGCGCGTCGCGATGGAAAAAGCACAGCTTGTTGGCAAGATAGGTACGCAGACCATCTTGCCTGGTCGCTTTATCTCGCTGGATTCGGTGCGTGCCCCGAGCATCATCAAGGCAGGTGACAGCGTGACGATCACACTGTCTGGGGCTGGCTTTTCAATCGGGATGACGGGGATCGCGCTCCAAGAAGCGGGCCTCGGCGACGCGCTGTTGGTACGCAATATCGAAACCGGCAAGACGATCCGCGGCCATGTCTCGCCCGATGGCTCGGTGCATATTGGCGGTTTGCGATGAGGTTTGCGCGCTTATTCCTGATCTTTCTTGCGGTTGCGGTATCGGCAGATGCGGCAGCCCAATCGCGTGTAAAAGACATCGCTTTCTTACAAAGCTCGCGGGATAATCAATTGTTTGGCTATGGGCTCGTTGTCGGCCTTCCGGGGACCGGCGACAGTCTGCGCAATGCGCCTTTTACTGAAACATCGATGCGCTCCATGCTTGATGCGATCGGTGTCTCAACCGCTGAAGGTCAGGCGCGGCTGCGCAATATCGCGGCGGTGATCGTGACGGCCAATCTGCCGGCCTATGTGCGGCACGGCTCGCGCATCGATGTGGAGGTTTCTTCGCTGGGCGATGCGGAATCGCTGATCGGCGGGCGCCTTGTCATGACGGCGCTGAAAGGGGCCGACAATCAGATTTATGCGGTCGCCCAAGGCGCCGTGACCACAGGCGCGATCTACGCCAGGGGCCAGGCGGAATCGCTGGTCGAAGGCACGGCGACATCGGGGCGGATCGTCAATGGCGCGATCGTTGAACGCGAACTGCAATTCTCGATGCCGAAAGTGGAGAAGCTGGTGCTGCAATTGCGCAATCCGGATTTCTCAACTGCGGTGGCCGTGACCGATGCGATCAATGAGCAAACATCGCGCCTCTACGGTGTCAATGTTGCCCGCGAGGTTGATGCACGCACGATTGAGCTGACACGGCCGGGAAGTATTTCCACGGCGCGCTTTATTGCGGCAGTCGAGTCGCTGCCGGTCACCTATGATTCGCCGGCGCGAGTCGTGCTTGATGAAAACACCGGCACGATTGTGATCAGCAAGGATGTGCGGATTTCCCCGGTCGCGATCAGCCACGGGTCGCTGACGGTGCGTGTGACAGAAATGCCGGAAGTCTCGCAACCGTTTCCGCTCAGCCGCGGCGAAACGACGGTGGTACCGACAACGGCGATCCAGGTTTTTGAAGATGACAGCGCGCTTGGCCTGGTCAATGGCGCCAATCTGGAAGCGATCGTCAACGGGCTCAATCAACTAGGCGTTGGCCCGCGCGATGTGATGGCCATCCTTCAAGCCTTGAAGAATTCAGGCGCCCTGCAAGCGGAGCTCTTGGTCCAATGATGAAATCGACAAAATTTGCTGTTGCCTTTCTGGCTCTGATGTCGCCGATGGCTTCGGGAACCGGGTTTATTGCGCATGCGCAAACCGACCTGGAGCGTGGCACCGAGATCGAAAATTTCTGCACCAACCTTGCCGACAAGGTGCGCGAATCGCGTTTTCAGCGGCAGAAGGCCGAACTGGAAATGCTGCGCGATGATATCGAAAAGCGCGTTTCTTACGCTGAGGAAAAAGTCAGCGAGCTGAAGGAATGGGTGCGCCAACGCGAAGAATTCTCCAACCAGGCAACGCAGGTTATCGTGGATGTCTATGCGTCAATGCGGCCGCGCGGTGCGGCTGAACGCATGCAGGAGATCAATCCCAATCTTGCCTCGGCAGTGCTGTTGAAACTCAAACCGCGGGCAGCGGCAGCCATTCTCAACGAGATGGACAAAAGCGCCGCAGCGCGGATCACTCAGATCATGGCGGCTGTTGCTGAAAGCCCGACGAGCGGGGCAAACCTTTGATGCGGCTAGCGACAGGATTTGTCATGCTCTTGGGGTTGGCGGGATGCGGCACCGGCCTTGGCGAGGTTGGGCGCACGCCCAAATTGTCACCGATCGCCGTTGATTCTGCCTACCCTGCCATGCCGAAGGAAGATCTGGCGATGCGCTATGGGCAGAGTGCGCATATGAACAATTCGACCTGGCGTGACACGCGCGGGTCGTTGTTTCTTGGGTCGCGGGCGGCGGATGTCGGCGACATCATCACCGTTCAGGTGGCGATCAATGACCGTGCCAATTTGGACAATTCATCGAACCGGTCGCGCACCAATGACCGAAGCGTTAATCTGTCGGGCACGACCGATATCGGGAACTTGGTGGGCAGTTG
>JBCCRB010000031.1:0-13254 GCA_039208465.1 Pseudomonadota bacterium | reverse complement strand
CTGAACCCCGGCAAACGGAAAATTGGCATAGGCCTCACTCGGACCAAACCCTTCATTGTTCACGCCATCACCGGAAACATCGATCACCTGCCGCGCGCATTGCAGCGGCGCCTTGGCAAATCGGGTCGATGCATAGCCAAGCGCACTGCCCATCGACGTTGGCAGATCATTGCGCACGCGCTCATGGGCTCTCAGTTGCGCGCTTACGCCAAAAACATCCGCGGCATCTTCAATGAGCGTCCAGGGAACCATCTCAAAATGCCGGTAGGTTCCGCTCCATTCAAACGCCATCAGCTGAATACCGCCGACATCGCTGATTGCTGCGATAACTTCGGGGTCTTCAAGAGCGTTTGCCGTACCGCCCACCTGCAACCGGTATTCATCGGCATTGACGCTCGATGAAACATCAATAGCAAGGATAAGCGAAAGCGAGCAGGCATGCGCTGGCACCGCGCCCGCCAGCGCAGATAGGCTTATCGCGGCCAACCAGCTCTTCAAAGCGAGCCCAGCTTGAGATCGGGATTATAGTCTGTGTCCGGCACGTTTTTGGTCACTGCCTGGGCGCAGCGCATGGTCTGCGTCTGCGGATCAAACGCATAGGCCGGTGCCCCGTGCAGCGTCCAGCCTTTCGCAAGCGCGTCCGTTACCTTGTGGCAAAACCCGGAATCATCCGGACCGGTCAACAGCCGGTAGGCAATCATTTTCCGCTCCTCCGCATCTCGATCGCTTTTGCCCTATCCAACAATTCAAGCGCCTGATCCAGATGCAATCGTTCCACCATTTTGCCCGCAAGGGAAATCACGCCCTTGTCAGCGTTTTCCGGTAGCGCAAAGGCATCGGCAATTTGTTGCGCCTCTTCCAGCATGGCCGGATCGGGACCAAAGGCTGAGTTCGCATGGATGATCTGGCTGGGATGGATCAACGTCTTGCCGTCAAAGCCCATGCGAGCACTCATGTCACATTCGGCACCATAACCCCCAAGGTCACGGAAATCATTATAGACCCCATCCAAGATCGCTATCCCATTGGCCTTTGCCGCAAGAACGATCTGCATCAACCAGGGATGGATCAGGGCTCGCGCATCATCACCTGAAATGCCCGCCTCTTTGAACAGATCATTGGTGCCGACAATCATCGCCGCAAGCCGGTTGTCGGCGCTTGCCGCATGTCCAGCGATTTCCGCGATTGCTGAAACGCCACGGACCGTCTCAATCATCGCCCAGATTTTTATCGATGCTGGCGCATCTGTTTCAGACAGCGCATCTTCCACCAACCGCAAATCCTCAACGGAAGAAACCTTCGGAACAACGATCGCATCTGGCACGACAGATCGCGCAGCCAGCAAATCCTCGGTAAACCACGCCGTGCCGATCCCGTTGACACGGATAGCACTCGATTGCTCGGAACTCCCACCCTGTTTGAAACGGACACGCAGCGCCTCACGCGCCGTTTCTTTAGCCGCCGGCGCAACGGCATCTTCCAAATCAAAGATCACCGCATCGCAATCAAGCGATGCTGCTTTGGCCAAGGCGCGTTCATTATCGGCGGGGACATACAATACGCTGCGCAAAATCAGCAACGGTTCATTCATGCGGCATCACTTTTCGGTTCAATGAATACTCTAAGCGACATTGACGCACCTGTGCCACCCAACTATCACCACCGGCAAATAAAATCCGGAAAGCCGGGACCATCACATGCAAAAATTTACAAGCCTGACAGGCGTTGCCGCGCCGCTACCGATCATCAATGTCGACACAGACATGATCATCCCCAAGGACTATCTAAAAACCATCAAACGCACGGGCCTTTCCGCCGGCCTGTTTGCCGAAATGCGGTTAAATGAGGATGGATCCGAGAACCCCGACTTCGTTTTGAACAAACCGGCCTACCGCAATGCATCGATCCTTGTGGCTGGCGACAATTTTGGCTGCGGCTCCTCGCGCGAACACGCCCCGTGGGCTCTGTTGGATGCCGGCATTCGCTGTGTCATCTCCACCAGTTTTGCCGACATTTTCTACAATAACTGTTTCAAGAACGGGATTCTGCCGATCATTGTCACGCCGGACGAACTGCAAAAACTAATGGATGATGCCGAGCGGGGTGCCAACGCGACCTTGAGCGTGGATCTAGAAGCCCAGGAAATCCGGGGACCCGATGGCGGCGTAATCCGTTTTGACATCGATCCGGCGCGCAAGCACAATTTGCTCAACGGCCTTGATGATATCGGCCTGACGATGGAAAACACCGACGCCATCGCCACCTTTGAGGGCGATCTTGCCAAACAACGGCCCTGGGTCTGATCGGCCCATGCCGCGTTTTGTCCCAAAGCGGCTCGAGCCAATTGCTTTCGGCTTCCTGCTTTCGGGCATGATGAGCTTCATCGTGGCCAGCCTTTCCACCGCATTGGCCCTGGGGCGGATCGATGTTGCAGCATCGATCTCAGCCTGGTTGTCATCGTGGATCGTGGCTTTTCCCGCTGTGCTGATTGTCGCGCCGATCGTACGCCGCATCCTAAAGCAAATCGTCAAACTGGATTGACCTATAGCCCGGTGTAAAACACAAAGGCGCGGGCTCGACACGAAAAGGCATGCAGAGACTGTAGGATGGCAAACGATATCTTTGAAGAAACGCGACGCATTGTTGCCGAAAAAGCCGAGTTAGATCCGATAACCCTGAGCCGCGAGAGCGTTCTGCAGGATTTGGAAATTCAGTCACTTGAATTGGCCGAGATCATCTTCGACCTCGAAGACACATTTGGGATCGAAATCGAACTCAACGCCGCCAAAGCGTGGGAGAAGCTGAAGACAATCGGTGATGTAACCGATGCGATCAGCGAAATCGTGGAAGGCAATAAATCGTGAAACCACGCATCGTCGTAACCGGGCTCGGTGGCATCTGCAGCCTTGGTTCGAACGCGCCATCCATTTGGGCGAACATGCGTGCCGGCGTATGCGGCATCACCGAACTAGAAATCCCTGATCAGGGTGACTTGAAAGTCCCGATCGCCGCTCAATTGGGCGAATTGCCGGAATATGAGATATCCAAACGGCATCGGACGACCATGTCACGCTTTGGCCATCTGGCTGTCCTGGCGGCTGCCGAAGCACTGGAAGACGCAGGCTTAACCGGCGAAAACGCTTTTGATCCGGCACGCGCCGGCGCGGTGATTGGCTCTGGCATCTACGGGACCGAGGCAGTGGACCGCGCCTATATCGATGTTTTTCGCGATGGCAAAAAGCGTACAGAAATCTTCGCCGTCCCCAAGGTCATGCCGTCATCCACATCGGTTCATGTGTCGATGGTGCACGGTTTAAAAGGCCCAACGTTTAGCCTTGCTTCCGCCTGTTCTTCATCCAACAACGCTTTTGCAACGGCGCTCGATCTGCTCCGTTCCGGGCGCGCAGACATAATGGTGGCTGGCGGCTCGGAAACACCGATAACCTATGGAATATTAAAGGCGTGGGAATCGATGCGCATCCTGGCCAAAACCGGTTGCCGTCCATTTTCCGCCGACCGCGAAGGCCTTGTGTTGGGTGACGGTGCTGGCGTTATCATTATGGAAACGGAAAGCCACGCCAAAGCGCGCGGTGCGACCATTCTGGCTGAAATCGCCGGCGCCGGCCTGACCGCTGATGCCAGTGATATCGTTTCACCGGATGTCGATGGCGCAGCCCGGGCCATGCGTGCCTGCCTTGCCGATGCGGATCTTGCGCCACAAGACGTCGATTATGTGAGCGCGCACGGCACCGGCACGACCGGCAATGACAAAACCGAAACACTAGCCATTCGGGAGGCATTCGGCACGCATGCTGACAGCCTTGCCGTGTCTTCGACCAAATCCATGCACGCCCATTGCCTGGGAGCGTCTGGGGCCCTTGAAATGATCGCCGGCATCAACGCGATGCGCGACGGGATAGCCCCGCCAACCATCAACCTGACGCAACCCGATCCCGAATGCGATTTGGATTATGTGCCCGAAACTGCCCGGCCGATGAACATTGATGCGGTGGTCAGCAATTCCTTTGCTTTTGGCGGCGCTAACGCTGTCATCGCTATTAAGAAGGCCTGACCATGCGCAAACTGATTTCCACCGGTTCCCCATTTGAGAAAACAGCCGGCTATTCGCGCGCCGTAGTCCAAGGCGATTGGTGCTTCGTTTCGGGGACAACTGGTTATGATTATCACGCCATGACAATGCCGGAGGCCGTCGAGGAGCAAACCCGCAACACGCTCGAAACAATCGACAAAGTGCTAGCCGAAGCCGGTTTTTCCAAGCGCGATATCGTGCGAGCGCAGTATACAATCACCGATGCCGATGATGCCGATCGCGTATTCCCGATCCTGGGTGACTATTTCGAGGGGATTAGGCCTGCGGCAACGATGGTTGTCGCCGAGCTGATCAAACCTGAAATGAAGATCGAAATTGAAGTGACCGCGCTGCGTGCTTCCCCCTAACCATGGCCGGTGAAACGATCCCTAATGTCGAGTTTGCCAACGCCGACGCGCTCGACCAATGGCTCGCAGCAAACCATGACACAAGCGGATCCATCTGGGCTATCCTATGGAAAAAGGCGACACCGGAAAAATACATCGACCGTGACACCTTGGTGAAGACGGCGCTACGCTACGGATGGGTCGATTCCCTACCACGCACGCTCGACGAAAGACGCTCTAAACTGCTTTTGTCGCCCCGCAAAAAGGGCAGCGCATGGTCTGCCGTCAACAAACGCTACATCGCGCAGCTCAAACAAGAGCAAAACCTCCATCCGGCCGGGCAAGCCGCGGTTGATGCCGCAATTGAAGACGGGAGCTGGTCCGCTCTTGATGGCGCAGAAGAAGGTGACATCCCCGCCGACCTTGACGCCGCATTGGATGCCCGCCCACCCGCGCGTACAAATTTCGAAGCCTTTCCCAAGTCAGCTAAACGCGGGATTTTGGAATGGATAGCCTTAGCCAAAAAGCCGCAAACTCGCGCCAAGCGTATCGCGGAGACTGCGGAACTGGCTGAGCGCAACGAACGCGCGCTTGATTGGCGCGCGAAGAAAAAAGGGCCGCGCTAAAGCGGTACGCTGCGTTGCCTTTGAGGCACCGCCAGCATAGAAGCCCAACAACCAGTACCGAACAGTACACTTATGAGGAATTCCATGACCGACAAGTCACTCTTTTTGCTGCCCGGCGACGGCATCGGACCCGAAGCGATGGCTGAAGTCCGAAAGCTGATCGACCATATGAACACCCATGAGGCCGCACAATTTGTCGTATCGGAAGGCCTGGTCGGTGGCGCCGCTTATGACGCGCATGGCGCCGCCATTTCTGATGCAGACATGGAAAAGGCAATGGGTGCCGATGCCGTTCTTTTCGGTGCCGTGGGCGGACCGAAATGGGATGATGTTCCCTATGAAGTGCGACCGGAAGCCGGTCTATTACGCTTACGCAAAGACATGGCGCTCTTTGCCAATCTTCGCCCCGCAATTTGTTACCCGGCCCTTTCCGCCTCTTCATCCTTGAAACCGGAAGTTGTTGAAGGACTCGATATCCTGATCGTGCGCGAGCTGACCGGCGGCGTTTACTTTGGCGAGCCAAAGGAAATCATTGACCTCGGCAATGGCCAAAAACGCGGTATCGATACCCAGGTCTACGATACATTCGAGATTGAACGGATCGCCGGCGTCGCCTTTGACCTGGCACGCACCCGGCAAAACCGGGTCTGCTCAATGGAAAAGCGCAACGTCATGAAATCCGGCGTTTTGTGGAACGAAGTCGTCACCCAAACTCATACGCGCGATTATGCCGATGTCGACCTGTCACACATGCTGGCCGATGCCGGTGGCATGCAGCTTGTGCGCTGGCCGAAGCAGTTTGACGTCATCGTTACTGACAACCTTTTCGGCGACATGCTGTCGGATGTAGCAGCTATGCTCACCGGCTCCTTGGGCATGTTGCCATCGGCATCGCTGGGTGCACCCGATCCGGTAACCGGCAAACGCAAGGCCCTTTACGAACCGGTGCACGGCTCCGCCCCCGACATTGCCGGACAAGGTATTGCCAATCCAATTGCCATGATCGCGTCTTTTGCCATGTGTTTGCGCTACTCTTTCGGCATGATCGAAGAAGCGGATAGGGTTGAGGCAGCAATCTCCAACGTCCTGGAGAACGGTCTAAGGACCGGCGACATCATGACCGACGGATGCCAACAAGTGTCGACCACGCAAATGGGCGATGCGGTTCTGGCAGCCTATAAACAGTGAGAGCAGCAGTACTGGCAGCTCAATGAGCAGACCGTGTCACAAAGTGGTATTTGACATTTTGCGCACTCTGCATCACTAAGCAGCGACCATGCGTATCGTAGCGAAGACAAAAACCACGATCTGACCCGTTCCGCCCCACACTCTCCCCGGGGCGGGAAGAGTGGCGCTTGGCAAAAGCGAAGGGGGAGAGAGGAACAAAGGCATTACGACGATGGGATTCAAAATCGCAATCGCAGGCGCGACCGGAAATGTGGGTCGCGAAGTCCTCGATATTCTCGCTGAACGCGGATTTCCCGCAGACACGATAGTCCCTTTGGCTTCACGCCGTTCGGTTGGCCAGGAGGTTTCGTTTGGCGACAAAGAGCTGAAAGTCGCTGCGCTGGAAAACCATGATTTTTCCGACACCGACATCTGCATCATGTCGGCAGGCGGTTCCATCTCAAAGGAATACGCACCGAAAATTGCCGCGGCCGGCTGCATTGTCATCGATAATTCATCGGCCTGGCGCTACGACGCAGACGTGCCGTTAATCGTGCCGGAAGTAAACGCGGACGCCATAGACGGGTTTCGCAAGAAGAACATCATCGCCAACCCCAATTGTTCGACCGCCCAATTGGTCGTTGCGCTCAAGCCACTGCATGAGCGCGCTAAGATCAAGCGCGTCGTGGTTTCAACCTACCAATCGGTTTCCGGCGCCGGCAAGGACGCCATGGATGAACTGTTTGCGCAGACGCGGGCGGTCTACGTCGCCGATCCGGTTGAGCCGAAAAAATTCACAAAGCGCATGGCGTTTAACGTGATCCCACATATCGACCAGTTCATGGAGGATGGCTACACCAAGGAAGAGTGGAAGGTCACCGCTGAAACCAAGAAAATGCTCGACCCGGCCATCAAGGTGACCTGCACGGCGGTGCGTGTGCCCGTGTTCATTTCGCACAGTGAATCGGTCAACATCGAGTTTGAAAACGAGATCACCGCCGATGAAGCCCGCGAGATCCTGCGCGAGGCGCCTGGCTGCCTTGTCGTCGATAAACACGAGGATGGCGGCTATATCACTCCTTATGAGGCCGCCGGCGAGGACGCGACCTATATCTCACGCATCCGCGAGGACATCACGGTGGAAAACGGTTTGAACCTATGGGTGGTCTCAGACAATCTGCGCAAAGGCGCGGCTCTGAACACGGTTCAGATTGCCGAAGTATTGGTCAATCGCGGGCTGATTGAACCCAAGAAAAAGGCTGCCTAAGCGCACCAAAGAATGAAAAGAAGAAGCCCGGGCGATGACCCGGGCTTTTTTTATTCGGCAGCCTTCGGATATTCCCGCCCATCGCCTGGCGGAACATGGTCTTCCAGCTTTTCATCATTGTTTTGTGCAATGGCCGCTGCCGCAGGTGTTTCAGCAGTTTCGGCGCCATCATCGCCCGTAGCGCCACGGCGCCAACGCGCAATGCGTGCTTTGATGAGGCCCAACAAGCCACCTTGTGCCAACACCGCATTGTTGCGGGTAAACACAACCAACGCGGCCGGTGTCACAACCAGCGTGAGTAATGTGGAGAACGCCAAGCCGAACACGATGGCTGAAGACAGCGCAATCCACCATTGAGTCGACGGGGCACCAACGGTTACCTCCTGGCTCAAAAGCGCCAGATTGACGCCGAAGGCAATCGGCAACACGCCAAGGATGGCCGTCACCGCTGTCAGCATGACCGGTCGCACGCGCTCCCGGCAGGTTTCAAGGATCGCCTCATGCTTGTCCATGCCCCGCGCCCGTAGATAGGCATAGGTGTCGATTAGAACGATATTATTGTTCACCACCACGCCAGCGAGCGCGATCGTGCCAACAGCCGTCATCACGATCGAGAACGGCATCTGCATGATCATCAGGCCCAGCAAGACACCGATCGTTGACATCACGACGGCCGACAGAACCAAGAACACGTAGCGGAACCGGTTGAACTGGCCGAGCAGCAGAGCAAAGATGAGGAAGATCGCCACACCAAAAGCCTGGCTGAGGAAAGCAGCTGCCTCATCGCTTTCCTGGTCAGAGCCCACCATTTCCCAACGGATATTGTCTGGGAAATCAAGCGTCGCCAAATGCTCGGCCACCCGCGCCTGGAACACTGAATCCTGTGAGCCCTCGACAAGGTTTGCCTCAACGGTGATCGTGCGCGATTGATCAATCCGTGTCAGCGTGCCCAGCGAAGCAGCTGGCTCGCGATCCACAAAATTGGCAATCGGTACAGAACCCTGGTTCGTCTCGACACGAAGCTGGTCAAGTGTTGCAAGCGTACGCCGGTCAGACGGCAACCGCAGGCGGATATCAACCGCATCATCAACACCGGCAGGCCGGTAGTCGGACAATTTCAACCCGCTCGTTACCAATTGAACGACCGTGCCGATTGCGTTTGGTGACACACCAAACTTGGCCGCTTCTGTACGATCGACCTCGAGCTCCCAGTCGATGCTGAGCGGCGGACGGCCGTCCACCAGATCGATAACCTCTGGAATCGACGAAAGATAAGAGGCAACTTCGTCAGCGGCTTCTTCCAGTCCGGTCGGATCATCCGCCGACAGGCGCACCTGGATCGGCTTGCCCTGCGGCGGACCAGCATCGGGGACGGAAACCTCAATTTCAGCGCCAGCGACGCCGGCAATGGCAGCACGCAAATCGGTCAGGATTTCACCTGCCGGCTTGCGCTCACGCCAATCGACAAACTCATATTGAATGGTGCCAATCGCATCTTCCGGGGCGCTTCCCATGATGGAAATGCCGCCCTGCGTCCGCCCAACAGTTGTGTTGACAGATTCAATGCCGTCCCATGACAAGATCTGGTCTTCGGCAAGCCGGACAATCCGATCCTGCTCCTCCAAAGACAAATTGCCCTGTGTTTTGACATAGAGAAGGCCGAACTCGGGCTCGACATTGGGGAAGAATTCAACGCCGTAATTGTTCTGCGAAAAGGTCGTGACGATGCCAACCATCAGGGCAGCAACGAGGCCAAGCGTGACAAGAGGCGCACGCACAACCCGTTTGATCAGGCCCATATAAAGCCCATCTGGAACACGCTTTTGGACCGCGGCCCGCCCGACAATCGAGCCGATCGTGGGCGCAAACAAAAGCGCATAGAGCGTTGACGCCGACAGCGTGGCAATCAGCGTGATCGGCATGTACCGCATGAACTCGCCAACAATCCCAGGCCAGAACAGAAGCGGTGAGAAAGCAGCGATCCGTGTCAGCGTCGAGACAACAACCGGACCGAACATCCGCCGTGCCGCCTCGGAAAAGGCCGGGCCAGCTTCAACGCCCTCGGCCATCCGCCGTTCTGCATATTCGGTCACGATGATCGCATCATCGACCAACATGCCCACCGCGAGAATGAGCGAGAACAGAACGACGATGTTGACCGTGTACCCGGCGATCGACAGGAACAGGATTCCCATCAGGAATGACGTCGGAATGGCAAGACCAATCAATAGCGAAGAGCGGAAACCAAGGAAAAACAGGATAACGATGAAAACCAGAATGACGGCGGTCAGAACCGAATTCTGCAAATCATCGAGCATCGTCCGGATTTGGTCCGAATTATCCTGCGTGAACGTAATCTCCACGGCACCGGGGATCTCATCTTGAAATGCCAGCGCCACTTCCTTTGCAGCGTCAACCGTATCAATCAGGTTTGCGCCCGCGCGTTTCGACACTTCAAGCGCAATGGCAGGTTTGCCATTCAGTCGCGCAAGCGTTGATCGATCTTCAAAAGTCGATCGGATGGTCGCCAGATCACGCGCCCGCACGACTGCGTTGCCGCTCACCGCAATCGGCAGATTGGCAATATCTTCAACCGTTTCGATCAGGGCCGGGACCTTGACCGCATACTTGCCCTCTGAGCCTTCAATCGCGCCCGCGGCAACGAGCTGGTTGTTGCTTCCAACACCAGCCACAAGCTGGTCGAGCTGCAGATTGTAGGACGACAATTTCACCGGATCGATGATGACTTCGACCATCTCATCGCGTGAACCTTGCACCGCGGCTTCCAGGACACCGGGAATTTCTTCAATGCGATCCTGAAGTTCTTTGGCACTACGCGTAAGCGTACGTTCCGAAACATCACCCGAAAGGGTGACGACAAGAACCGGAAACTCGGAGAAGTTAATCTCTTGAACGAGCGGCTCGTCCGTCCCTGCCGGGAAGCTGTTTTTCGCCTGATCAACTTCCGTGCGAACATCATCAAGCGCACGCGCAAGGTCAGCGGATGGATCGAATTCAACGACCACATTGCCGCCACCCTCGTAGGTACTGGCGGTCATGGTATCGACGCCCGTAATCCCCGACAGTTCGCTTTCAAGTGGCCGCACCAACAGGCGCTCCGCATCCTCCGGCGAAACACCGTCCAGGCTCACACCAACATAGATGACCGGAAACTGGATGTCCGGTTCCGATTCTTTGGGAATGTTGACATAGGAGACCGCGCCAGCGAGCAAAAAGAAGATCAGCGCCATGATGGTCAGGCGCGCATTTTTTACCGCTACATCGAGAAGTGCCATCATTGTGAAGCCACCTCGCTGCGTACCTCTTCAATCAGCGTGTCGATGACGTCCTGTTCAACCGGCGTGGGTTCAACTGTCTGCCCGTCTGAAACGATGTTCTGGCCGGCCACAATTACGCGGGCACCTTCAGGGATACCGCCGAGGATCAGCGCACCACTGGAATCATCGACGATGTCGATCGGGTGAAATACAACCTCATTGTCATCACCCACCGTGCGAACACCCAGATTGCCGCGCGCATCCAACGTAATGATGGACCGTGGCGCCGGCGTTGCGAGCACTGGCTTACCACGCAAGACAATCTCAGCTGTCATGCCGGACGGAATTGTCAGCGATGGATTTGGCACCTCAACCTCGACGGTAAAGGTGCGCGTCGCCGGGTTGGCCTCACGGCTGATATACCGAACAGTACCAGTCACCGTCTCACCGGACACTAAACGTAGGTCGGCTTGCGAGCCCACTTCGATGATCGGCAAATCCTGTTCATTGATCTCCCCGACACCAATGATCGGATCAAGCGCGATCAACGTGCCGACAGCAACACCGGGCTGCACAGCTGAACCCAGTTCAACATTGATGACATCGACGACACCATCAAATGGTGCGGTAACATCCAAACGGTCGATCTCTGCTTTCATCGTCGCCAGATCAGCTTCGGCTTCGGCCAAACCGGAAATCAGCTCTTCCAATTGCAACCGAGGGAACGTTCCACGACGAACCAGCTCGGCCCGTGCATCCAGTTCCGCGCGGCGTCGCTTCAATTGTGCCTCGGCCGAAACCACCATGGCATCGCGCCCTTCAAGATCGAGCTGCGCGATCAGATCGCCTTCCGAGACCAAATCACCCTGCGAGACAGGCATCGTGCCGATCACGCCACTCTCGCGCGCGGTCAGCTGGGTGGTCTTGTCTGCCTCCGTCACGCCCGACACGCGCACGGTACGGGCATGCTGAACCTGCGGGATTTGCGCAACCGATACCCGCTGCAGAGCCCGCGCGGGTACCGCGTCTTCTGCACTTTCAGTGTTTTCGTCCGCAGCAACGTTTTGTGTTTGAGTTTGCGGGTCCTGGCTGGCGGCACTGCCAACATAGGAGAAGTCTCCTGTGATGACCCATGCGCCCGTGAGAACAAGGACGACTACCGCCGCGTATTGATGCGCTTTCATAATTAGTTCCGATCTGGCTCATTGCGGTTGCCGGACGTCAGTCCAGCGTGACACCTGTGCACAGCGGTCTGTGATGAAGCGCCATATTCTTTGACAAAATATCAAATTTTGTCATAACGTCAATCATGGTTGAGTTTCCAGACGATAAAAAAGGCGCCATTTTGCAAGCTTCTTTCGAAGTTTTCATCACGTATGGTTTCCGAAAGACATCAATGGACGACATCGCGCGCGCTGTCGGCATGTCGAGACCCGCACTTTATCAGTCTTTCAAGAACAAAACGGATATATTTCGCGCGCTTTCAGGCCATTTTTGCGAAGTTTCGCTTGGCAAGGCGGAGGACCAATTGCTGAGCCAGGATGACTTTGCCACCCGTTTGACCCGCGCCATCGAGGTTTCCGTCGTCGAAATGAACAAAATGGTCGAATCAACGCCGCACGGCATGGAGCTGATGAGCGTGAATGATGAGATTGCCCATGATTTGGAAGAGATCTGGGACAAACGATTTACGACGATCCTCGCCGATGCCTTTTCCAAAGCCGATGCATCTGGCGAGATCGACCTGTCAAAGATCGCCATGACAGCGCAGGACGTTGCCGAAGTTTTTTTCCATGCCATGGAAGGGCTGCGGGCACGCTGCATGCGTGGTGAGAAAGTCACCGATTCCATCTACACAACGGTACGCTTTTTCGCGTCAGTCCTGAGCAACAGCGGGTCCGGCGAACCGGCACAGCTTACACCTGCCGTCGCCCAAATCGCCTGAAAGCGTCAGTCAGGCGCCGCCCGACAGGCCTTTGCTCTACGCCATGCGGCTGCAAATTAAGTTTGATTTCTTCTTCGAGATTAAGCGTCGGCTCGACACCAATACTGTCAAATGATGTGTCGAGAAAATCCTGGGTAGCCGCGCGTCCCATATCGCGCATGTAGAGAAGAAAATCGAGCTCGGCATTGAGCTTGGAGGCAGCGGACAAATCTTCAACGACCGGATCAGCAGCGATCCTGTGCATTCGGATGGATGAATAGTTGGTGCCCTCAAGTCGCCCGGATTCCTTCAGTTTACGCACAAACTCAATCGCCCGAAATTCGCGCAATAGCCCGGCATTGAACGTGATTTCATTCATCCGGTCTTGAATTTCCTGCGCCGTGCGCGGGGTCTCATTACGCTCGATCGGGTTAATCTGAACCAGTAGGCAATCCTCGGTCTCAGTCTCATAGAAGAACGGGAAAAGCACCGGATTACCGCCAAAACCGCCATCCCAGTAGGGCACACCGTCAATTTCAACAGCCTAGAACAAGG
>JBCCRB010000030.1:0-13353 GCA_039208465.1 Pseudomonadota bacterium | reverse complement strand
GAGGACATAGGCATCGGATCCAAGCGGGCCAGTTGCGACAGTCAAGTTCAACGGTTCGCGGTCGCGGTTGGTCCAATACCAGCCGGCTGTCACTGCCGCACCGACGACGAGGACGGCAAAAAGGGCAAAGCGCCACAGGCTGGACGTGCGCTGAGACGCCCGATTAACCTGTCCCTTATCCCTTCCTTCCGCCATGTATGCGCCCCCCAAGCGCCAGCCTATTTAGCATCAACCCTTGCGGCGGCGCGCCGCCAAGGTGCGTAGGCGCAGCGCGTTTAGCCGGATAAACCCGGCTGCATCTTTTTGATCGTAGGCGCCGTGATCATCCTCGAATGTGACCAGGTCTTCGGAATAGAGCGATTTGTCCGATTTGCGCCCGGTCACGAGGATATTGCCCTTGTAAAGCTTGAGTCGCACGGTGCCCTCAACGTCTTTCTGGCTAAGGTCAATGGCCGCCTGCAGCATCTCGCGTTCGGGCGAGAACCAGAAACCGTTGTAAATCAACTCGGCATAACGGGGCATCAACTCGTCTTTCAAATGCATCGCCCCGCGGTCCAGCGTGATCGATTCAATGGCGTGGTGCGCTTGCAAAAGGATCGTTCCGCCCGGCGTCTCGTAAACGCCGCGTGACTTCATGCCGACAAAGCGGTTTTCGACCAGATCGATGCGGCCGATCCCATTGTCACGGCCCAAATCATTGAGGGCGGCGAACAAGGTTGCCGGGCTCATCGCGGTGCCATTGAGCGCCACCGGATCGCCGTTTTTGAACTCGATTTCGATCTCGGTTGCTTCATCCGGCGCATCCATGGGCGAAACGGTACGCATATGGACATATTCGGGTGCCTCGACCCACGGATCTTCCAGCACTTTTCCTTCGGAAGACGAATGCAGCATGTTTGCGTCAACAGAGAACGGTGCTTCGCCATGCTTGTCCTTGGGCACGGGAATTTGGTGCAATTGAGCGAACTCAATAAGGTCGGTGCGCGATTTGAATGTCCAGTCACGCCAAGGCGCAATGACCTTGATGTCAGGGTTGAGCGCATAGGCTGACAGTTCGAAGCGGACCTGATCATTGCCCTTGCCCGTTGCGCCATGCGCAATCGCATCGGCTCCGGTTTCCTCGGCGATCTCCACCAGTCTCTTGGAGATCAAGGGACGAGCGATCGATGTGCCGAGCAGATAGATGCCTTCATAGACGGCGTTGGCGCGGAACATCGGAAACACGAAATCTGCGATGAATTCTTCACGCAGATCGTCGATGTAGATTTCCTCAATGCCGAGCATTTCGGCTTTTTTGCGCGCCGGCTCCAGCTCTTCGCCCTGGCCCAAATCGGCCGTGAAGGTCACAACTTCTGCATTGAGCTCGGTCTGAAGCCATTTGAGGATGATGGAGGTGTCGAGGCCGCCGGAATAGGCCAGCACCACTTTCTTGATGTCTGTTGGAAGCGTCATGGATGGTCCGGAAAAGGAGCGTTGAAATTGGGCGCACCATATTGGCTTTGCGTGCAGGCGCAAGTCAGGCTTTGGCGTGGTAACGCTCCAGGATGGCTGCAACCACCGCAAAGGTTACGATCGCGCCGAAAAAACCGAGAAACACGTCTGACGCATAATGGGCGCCAAAGGCCATGCGAAGACCTGCCATAAACAGGCCGATGGCAGATAGGACAACAGCCGCCGGTATGCGCAAGCGCGGCGGGAACAGTAGAAAAAGCAGCGCAAGCCAGCCGGCCGATGATGCTTCGCCGGAAACGAAAGAACAGTTGGATGCACAATAGTCGGTGATCGTACCCGCCTCCACAAATGGGAAGGGGCCGCCAAAATCTTCAGTTTGCCAGGGGCGTGGCCGTCCCCAGTACGCCTTCAGGATGCCGTTGACGATGATTAGTGGCCAAATAATGAGCGTTGCCAGTAGCGCTGTGCGTGCCCGGAAGCTGGGGTCCTTAAGTCGGAAACCAACAATCCAGTCTGCGATGACCCAAGACAACAGGCCCACTCCAATCCATTTTGGCGCATGTTGAAGCGTTGATCGGACAAAGCGCAGAAACGGATCAGTTGCTGCGGGAAAACCAAAGCAAAATCCTGCCTCCCTTGCCGTTTGCCCACATAGTTCGGCGTCGAAGAACCATCGCGCTATCGCCAGATCCCAGGTGCCGTTGGTCGCCCAAATGCCAAGCGAGACAAACCACGCGGCGAACAAACCGGCTGCAAAAAACGGGTTGCCGAGATGGTACAAGGGCGTATGAGTCTTGCGTTGCGGTAATGCATTTTGAGCGGCCATAGGCGCCTGTTGCATGCGAATTGGCGCGCGGCAAGCGGGAGAAGCAAATGATTGAGTATGTGCCGTCGACGGCTGTTCTGATCCAATTTGCCCTGGCTGCGGTGGTGCTGGCCATAACACCCGGGCCCGATATGGCGCTTTACGTTGGCAGGGCTGTCACCCATTCGCGTGCGGTCGGGCTTGCCTGTTTTGCTGGTGCTGTCACCGGTATTTTGGTGCATACGATGCTGGTCGCGATGGGTTTGTCGGCTTTGCTCGTCGCTGCGCCGACGGCATTTCTCGCGCTCAAAATTGTTGGTGCCGGCTATCTGATCTGGCTTGCCTACCAAGCGCTTCGGCATGGCTCATCACTGACGATCAAGGGCGAGCGAAAGGAAGCTGGATCCTTGTGGCAGCATTACCTCACCGGGATCGGGATCAATATTCTCAACCCGAAGGTGGCGTTGTTCTTCCTGACTTTCTTACCGCAATTTGTTTCCGCCGATGACCCACAAGCCGCTGGAAAGCTGATTTTTCTGGGTCTTTTTTTCTTGGTGGTGGCGATCCCGACTATATTACCGATGATTTTCGCGGCGAATGCGTTCAGTCAGGCATTGATGAGCCGGCCGCGGGTCACGCGGACATTGGATTGGATGTTTGCCGGCGTTTTTGGCGCGTTTGCGGTCAAGATCCTAACCGCTAAGGCCACCGGCTGATGCTTGCTTAGACCCAGCGGTTGAACCCGCCAACCGCCAATAGGTGAAACCGCCAGCGGCACCTGCGATCGCAAAAGCAATAATGGTGACAGGATCCACGCGCATTACAGCGACCGTTTGCGGCCCGTAGCTGGCGAAAGCAGCGATGATCGCCAATGCCAACCCGCAGGTCAGATAATAGATCAATGCCCGGATCGAACGCGTCTCAGAAAGAAAGGCCAGGATCAGGAATGGCAGGAAAGTCATCACAATGCTGGCGACCATGCCGATCAACAGCAATGCCGTGACAATGGCCAATGCATCAGGCGCCTTGATCAGCAACCGGACCGTAACAATCAACGTCGCAACCAAACACCCGGCCAGATAGGCCCTGATGATTTGCCAGCGCCGGCTACGCGCCATGGCCGGCAATCATCATGGCCTCATAGGCAAGGCGCTCGGTTTTCTTCATCCGCTCGGAGGCTGATTTAAGCTGACCGCAGGCGGCCAAAATATCCTCGCCGCGCGGCGTGCGGATCGGCGACGCATAGCCATTGGCGTTGATGAAATCAGCGAATTTCTCGATCTGATCCCAATCGGAGCAGGTGTAGTCCGAGCCGGGCCATTTGTTGAACGGGATCAGGTTGATCTTTGCCGGTATGCCCTTGAGCAAACGGACCAGTTCTTTCGCATCGTGCAGGGAATCATTGATCCCCTTGAGCATGACGTATTCAAACGTGATGCGGCGGGCGTTGGACAGACCGGGATAGTCGCGGCAAGCCTGCAACAATTGCTCAAGCGGATATTTCTTATTGATCGGCACCAGCACGTCCCGCAATTCTTCGGTGACGGCATGGAGCGAAATGGCGAGCATGGCGCCCGTGTCTTCACCGATCCGCGGGATGTTCGGGACGACCCCCGAGGTGGAAAGCGTTACGCGTCGCTTTGACAGGCTCAGCCCCTCCCCGTCCGAGAAAACCAGCATTGCGTCGCGAACATTGTCGTAATTATAAAGCGGCTCGCCCATCCCCATCATGACGATGTTGGACACTTTGCGCCCTTCATTGGGCACGATCGCGCCGGCGGGCGTGTCGGAATCGGGGAAATCGCCCAGCCGCTGCCGTGCCAGCACGACTTGCGCGACGATTTCGCCGGCGGTCAGGTTCCGCACCAGTTTCTGCGTGCCTGTATGGCAAAAGGTGCAGGTCAGTGTGCATCCGACCTGCGATGACACGCACAATGTGCCGCGTCCTTCCTCGGGAATATAGACGGTTTCCACATCTACCGGCGCGCCTGCACCGCGTGAGGGGAAGCGCAACAGCCATTTACGCGTGCCATCGGCTGAAATCTGCTCTTCGATGATTTCCGGCTGCTCGATGGAAAAGCGCGCCGCAAGTTTTGCACGCAGATCCTTGGAGACATTCGTCATAGCGTCAAAGTCGGTCACGCCGCGGATGTAAAGCCAATGCCAAAGTTGCGAGGCGCGCATGCGCACCTGCTTTTCCGGAATGCCGAACTCACGCAGCGCGTCACTGAGCTTTTCGCGGGTCAAACCGGTCAATGATTGTTTGCCAACAGGGCCGGGCGCCGCGGGGCGGGTTTGTGGATCGGTCAGGTTGAGCGAGATGGCCATGGGTTGGTTCCGGGTTATTCCGTGCGCTCATATAGCTTGCGGACAGCCAAACAAAAAGGCCGCACATTGGTGCGGCCTTTTCAGGATCCATCGGGATCTAATCAGTTGCAGCTTTCAATCGCCTCCAAGGCGGCTGTCACCCCGGACAATGAATATTCATAGGTGGTATTTGTGCCACGGCGCGAGATCGCCCGCACAGTCATCCGGCTGCCTGCCTTCATGGCAGCGACAAGGGCGGGGTCCTGAGCGGCGTTTTCCGTCCAGGCACTGTTGTCTTTTACGAAGAAGTCAAAATCCGTGCCGTCCACGTTGACCGACACTTTTGAGCCTTCGCGCAGGGTGTAGCCCGCGATAAATTGCGGTTCATAGGTGACGTTCTGGCTGCCACGCTGCGTAATCACGAAGAAATTGTCGCCATGGTTGACGTCGGTCGGCTGCATGCTTTGCGGGATGGAAAGCGCGTAACACACTTTGCCGTTGGGTGAATCATAGCTGATTGCGCCCCAGTCACGAAATTGCCCGATCGGTGTCTGATTTTGCGCAACTGCCGGTGTCACTACGCCCGAAACCAATGCCAACAACAGAGCAGTAAAGGTTGTTTGTCTAAGGTTCATTATTTCATACCGAGTTTGCCGCTTATGGGTTGCGTGTCGCCCATCATGTTTGAGCCCATATTGTTGGGACATGGTTACCAAATATTAAATTTCGTGCCGCGCCCCCACAAGTAGCCTCGAAACCCTGGATCGTCACATATATGTGCTTGCAGCCAACAAAAGGGGCAAGAGTTTGACTTCTTGGGTAAATCTGGATGATGTTGGGTTTGTGGGCATTCATTTGGCGTGGCTTTTTGCCGCTGTCGGGTCCAACTCTTTCAAAGGCGGCTGAGCCAACCAAGCATGAGCAACGAGCAACATAAGCATTTTGCGAAGCTTGCGCATGCGGTTGCCAATGCGCGCGACCAGGCAGCCTTCGCGGAACTATTCGATTTCTTTGCGCCGCGTATCAAAACATACCTACGTCGGTTGGGGCTTGATGATTCGGCAGCCGAGGATTTGGCGCAGGATGTGCTGTTTGTCCTTTGGCACAAGGCGCATCTTTTTGATCCGTCAAAGTCTTCGCTGTCGACATGGCTGTTTCGGGTTGCCCGAAACCGCCGCATTGATGCCTTGCGCCGGGATAAAACCGGCCTTCTGGATCCTGACGAGCCCATGTTGCGGCCGTCGGAAGAAACCCCGGCTGATGCGCTGATGGACGCTGAGCAGCGCGATGAGCGTGTTCGTGATGCTATGAAGGAATTGCCTGAAGAGCAGATTGAGTTGGTTAAACTGGCGTTTTTTTACGGCCAATCGCATAGCCAGATTGCCGAAAAGACCGGCTTGCCCTTGGGTACGGTCAAATCTCGAATACGTCTGGCATTTGGACGCTTACGCCGCAAACTGGAAGCGGACGATCTCGTCGATACCGATTTCGTCTAGTTGGAAGCGGCCTGGTCGTCATTGTCATCTACTGATTGCCAATCAGCGAGCGTCCGTTTGGCGGCTTCTTTATGCGCAGGCGTGATATTGCCTCGTACCGCAGCAAATGCGGCCGTCAGCACAGCGAGATCATCGGTGAAGCCGAAGCCGGCAATAAAATCGGGGAGCGTGTCGAGCGGTAAGATGAAGTAGGCGAGTGCCGCCAACAAGATACCGCGCACCCTGCTCGGCGTTTCGGGATCCATGGCGCAGTAATAGGCAGCCAGTAAGTCGTCAGAGAATGGTATAGTGCTAGCAACGCGCTTGAACTTCGGCCAGAATTTTTCGCGCACCCGCTGTTGCCGGTCGTCTTGCTGGTCTTGCGTACCCGGTTCCAGAATTTCGCCGATCTTCACTTCATCCATGGCCATCTCCTGTTGTCAGATTTGGCGATGGACAGGCCTCGGTTCAAGACGCGGCTTTGTTCATGGCTTGTGCAAGCGCGATGTCCAGCTCGGTGATGCCGCCAGAATCATGGGTCGTCAGCCTTACATCGACATTGTTGTAGACATTGAACCATTCTGGATGATGGTCGAGCTTTTCGGCGATCAACGCAGCGCCGGTCATGAAAGAAAAAGCTTGAGTAAAATCACCAAACTTAAAGGTGCGGCTGATCGATAGCCTGTCATCGGCGACTATCCAGTCCGGGAGGTCTTCCAGGGCTTTGTCGAGTTCGCTGTCCGATAGTTTCGGCTTTGCCATGTCTGCCTCCTGTGCCTTGTTACAGCAAAGCTAGAGCAGGCTGCCAGATCGCCAACCAAGCAGCGTTTGCCAATATCGATCAGTAGCGCAAGGCTCGCGTCTGCGTGGTCGTGCCCGGGACCCGGTTCGGCAACGGGACGGAAAGGCTGCCCAATTCGCAGCTTTCTTCGATGATGTACGGCCCGCCGCCAACCGATTCGCGCGATGACATGATCACGAAGCGATCAACCTTGAACGGTGCCACATAGAAACCGCCGCGCATGGACAGGTAGTTGGCAACAGCTTCCGGCGATGTTTTACGTAGACGTGCAATCGTTACATGCGGCGTGAATTTACGCGGATCAGGCGGCAGGCCGATGCGCTGGCATTTGCGGGCAATTTCAGCCTGCAGATCGTACAAATCGGGTGATCCGGTGGGTTGGGCGAATACCGAATGTGGTTTCTTGCCGCCAAAAGCCCCCAGACCGGACAGGCCGAGTTCGAATTTGGGGCGTTTGATGGTTCTTAGTGTGTTTAGGATCTCATCAGCGATGTGATGTTCAACATCGCCCATAAAGCGCAAAGTCAGGTGATAGTTTTCCTGATCAATCCAACGAGCGCCGGGCAATCCACCCTTTAACATGGATAACATCATGGCTGTGTGATGCGGGATTTCGATGGCGGCGAATAACCTAGGCATTGCAGCATCCCCTCTGCATAGGCGACCGGTTTGCCATCACGGTGAGAGCAAATCACTCGGCCGCTCAGTGGAATCGAATCATCGAAGTTCCGACTTGTCCAGCAGCTTTGCGTAAAAAAGATTGCTTGTTTCTGAAAAACGCTGTCTTTGTTTTGTCGCAAAGCGCGTCGATATTGCGCTGGCAGGAAACGCGACAGGCGGGCCAAAGTCCGAAACAGGAATTGGCCTCTATGACTGACCCCATTCTTCGTCCACTGACCTTTGAACCGCCGTTTTTAAGGAATTTTCCAACGCTGGGCGGGCTAACTAATCATGTTGTTCATGTCCGGCGCTTGGCTTCAGCAGAAGTGGGCGCCTTTCGTGATCACCTCGTGCGGCTGGACACGCAAAGCCGCGTCAACCGATTTGGGCATGCGGTATCCGATGCGTTTTTGACTTCTTATGCCGAACGCACAATGAGCCAAAGCGGCACGGTCAAGGCGTGTTTCATCGATGGTGAATGCCGTGCGGCGGGTGAAGCGTTTCTTGTCAATCACAATGATTATGACGCGGAAGCTGCTTTCTCGGTCGAAAAAAGATGGCAGGGGATCGGGCTTGGCACTTTGCTGTTCAAGCGCCTTATCCGCACGATGCGGAACAAGGGCGCGTGCCGGATCTGCGTGATTTGTCTGCGCTACAATGCACCGATGCGGCGGATTGCGGAAAAAATGGGCGGTGATGTTCGTTTCGTGTCTGACGGCGTGATTGCGCATCTGGAAGAGCCCGAATCATCGCTGTGGTCGCTTTCCATGGAAGCCGTAGAGGATGCCAGCTTCATGGTTTTGCACTTGCCGGCGGAGGGTTGATCTAGCCTGCGGCGTGGGTTTCCAGATAGTTGGTGATGAGTGGCATGAAGCGCTCGACCATCGCCGTGGTACCTTGCGCGCTTGGATGAATGCCGTCCGCCAGCATCATGCCCGGCACGGTAATCGCACCGTCCAGAAAAAACGGGTAGAGCGGCACATCGTGCTTTTCGGCTAAATCCGGGAATATCGGATTGAAATTAGCGGCATAGGCTTCGCCCATATTGGGTGGCGCGAGAATGCCAACCAAAATCACGTCGATCCCTCGGTCTTTCAGCCGCGCAATCATTTGGTCGAGGTTGTCCCGGGAAATTTCGGGTGCGATGCCCCTGAGTGCATCATTGCCACCCAGTTCCAGGATAACGAGATCGGTGCCGTCCGGGACCGACCAGTCCAACCGCGACAGGCCGCCCGATGTTGTATCGCCGGAGACGCCGGCGTTTTGAACCGCCACGTCATAACCTCTTTCAAGCAGTGCCGTTTCGAGCTTGGTGGGAAAGGCGTCCTCGGCCGGCAATTGATAACCGGCCATGAGGCTGTCTCCGAATCCGACAATATTTACGGTTTGTGCACCAGCAATCGCTGAAGTGAAAAGGAAAAGAAAACCGATAACAATCAATGTGCGTAATTTGACCATGCGCCTTTGCATACCCATTTCCTGCTGAACAAAACTCTATTCACCCCCATATAGGAAGCCTTCGCCGTGGCAGAACCCGTAATTGACCTGAAAGATGTAGATCTTACGCTGGGGGGTGCGAGCAATCCCGTCCATGTTTTGAAATCGGTTGATCTGCAGATTGATCGCGGGGAAGCGATTGGCATTGTCGGGCCGTCGGGGTCGGGCAAGACCACTTTGCTGATGGTCCTGGCCGGGCTTGAGCGTGCTGATCGCGGCCAAGTATCAGTTGCCGGTGCCCGGTTGGATACGATGTCGGAGGACGCGATTGCTGGTTTTCGCGGCAAGAACATCGGGTTCGTTTTCCAGTCCTTTCACTTGATTGCCAACATGACGGCGCTTGAAAATGTTGCTGTGCCATTGGAGTTGGCGGGTGAGGCAGATGCATTTGCGCGCGCACGGGAAGAATTGGAACATGTTGGTTTGAAGGACCGGCTGACCCATTATCCCGGCCAGTTGTCAGGTGGTGAGCAACAAAGGGTTGCCGTGGCGCGGGCTCTGGCGCCGAACCCGGCAATTCTGATCGCTGATGAGCCGACCGGTAATCTGGATGCAGCCACTGGCAAACAAATTTCAGACCTGATCTTCAAGAAACAACGCGAGCGCGGCATGACATTTGTCCTGGTGACGCATGATGTTGGTCTGGCAGCACAGTGCGACCGGAGCGTCAGGGTGCGTTCCGGCGAAGTATTTTCCGGTGATCAGGGCGAAGATGCCCTCAAGCAAGCGGCGGAGTGATCATGCTCTCCACTCTTGATTTGGCCTGGCGTTTTGCCAGCCGTGAAATCCGTGGTGGCCTTTCCGGCTTTTACGTTTTTCTTGCCTGTATTGCTCTGGGGACCGCTGCCATCGGCGGTGTGAACGCGGTCAGCCAGGCTATCACGCAAGGCATTGCGCAGGAGGGACGCTCGATCCTTGGCGGTGATTTGCGTTTTGAATTGGTCCAGCGGGAAGTCACACCGGCTGAGCGCGAAAGCCTGGAACAGCTCGGTGATCTCGCGGTTATGGCCAATACTCGATCGATGGCGCGCCTGACCGATCAATCTGATCAGGCCCTGGTCGAGATTAAAGCAGTGCCGGAGATCTACCCGCTGTACGGTGAATTCGTCACCGAACCAGTGGCGGCCGCTGTTGATATTGCTGCGACACAGGCGTCGGACGGTGCCTGGCCGATCGTGGCGCAACCGCTCCTGCTGGATCGGCTTGATCTTGCGGTTGGTGACAGCGTGCTCATCGGCAATGCCACTTACCGTATCACGGGGACAATTATTACCGAGCCGGATCAATTGTCTGACGGGATCGGACTGGCGCCGCGGGTGATCCTGTCCAATGAGGCGCTCATGGCGTCAGGGCTGATACAGCCCGGTTCGCTTGTTGAGCGGGTCTACAAAGTGCGGACACCTGAAGGCACGAGCGATGCCCAGTTGCGCGCACAAATCGAAAGCCTGAACGAAGTACACCCGGAAGCGGGCTGGGCGGTGCGCACACGCGCAAATGCAGCACCAGCTTTGGCCGCCAACATTGAGCGTTTTGCGCAATTCCTCACCCTGGTTGGGTTAACGGCACTGGTCACCGGCGGCGTGGGTGTCGCCAATGCTGTGCGTGCGTTTCTGGACAGCAAGCGCGATGTGATCGCGACCTTCAAATGTCTTGGCGCGCCGGCAGATTTTGTAAGTCTGATCTATTTCATGCAGATCATGGCGATTGGCCTGGTTGGCATTGCCCTTGGCCTGGCGTTGGCTGCTTTGGCACCTTTTGCAGCGACGGCGGCGCTGGCCGGCGTGCTGCCATTACCTCAGGGCGGGACCGGGTTTTATCCCGGTGCGGTGATGACCGCCCTGATCTTTGCACTGCTGACGATCATTATCTTTTCCATTCTGCCACTTGGGCGAGCTCGGGATGTGCCCGCGTCGAGCCTGTTCCGCAACCAGGTCGGTGCACAGAACGCCGTGTTGCCGCGTTGGCCTTATCTGCTGATTGCTTTTGTCGCCGGCGTATTGCTGACCGCGCTTGCGATCGGGTTTTCGTTTGATCGCCGGGTTGCCACGGTGTTTCTTGCCGGCGTTGCTATCGCGTTTCTCGTCCTGCGCATTGTTAGCCGCTTGTTGATGGATGGCGCACGGCAAATCAAAAACGTGCGCGGTGCTGCGCTGCGCCTTGCGGTCGGCAATATCCACCGGCCTGGCGCGTTGACGCCATCTGTTGTGCTGGCACTTGGTCTCGGCCTGACGCTGCTGGTCGCGCTGGCGCTGATCGACAGCAATCTGCGGAGCCAGATTGCCGGTAACATCACGCAGCGCGCGCCAAATTTCTTTTTCGTCGATATCCAATCAACCGTCGTTGAAGATTTTGCCGCACTGATCGACGCAGAAACTGCGGCAGAGGACAAACTTGTGCGCGTGCCGATGTTGCGCGGACGGATTGTCGAATTGAACGGACAAGATGTCTCCGAGGTAGAGCTGCCGCCAGAGGCCGCATGGGTTTTGCGGGGTGATCGCGGGATTACTTATGCGCGAAATGTGCCGGAAAATTCGACCCTATCGGCTGGCACTTGGTGGCCTGAGGATTATAGCGGCGAACCGTTGGTGTCGTTTTCTGCCGAGGAGGCTGGAGAGATCGGTCTTGAGATCGGCGATACGGTTACCGTCAATGTGCTGGGCCGTAACGTAACCGCGCGCATTGCCTCGTTCCGACAGGTGGAGTGGGAATCGCTGGCCATTAATTTTGTCATGGTCTTTTCACCCAACACGTTTGCGGGTGCGCCCCATTCCTGGCTCGCCACGCTGACGATGGAAGAAGCGAGCGCCGACCGTGAGGGCGAGGTTCTGGGTGCTGTCACGCGTGCATTCCCATCGGTGACCAGCGTGCGGGTGAAGGATGCGATCGATGTCGTCAACCGCGTTGTCGGTCAGCTGGCGACAGCGATCCGAGTTGCTGCCGCTGTTGCTCTTATCGCATCGGTTTTGGTTCTCGCCGGCGCTCTAGCTGCGGGCAATCGCGGGCGCGTACATGACGCGGTTGTGCTGAAAACGCTCGGGGCTACGCGCGGGACGCTGATCCGGGCGTTTGTCGCCGAATACGCAATACTTGGGTTGGCGACGGCTGCCTTCGCGCTCGCCGCGGGCGGGGTGGCGGCCTGGTTTGTCGTCAGCCGGATTATGACGCTGCCCTGGTCATTTTCGCCTGATCTTGCGGTCGTCACGATCGTTGTTTCGCTTGTTTGCACCGTCGGTTTTGGCTTGGCCGGCACGTGGCGTGTGCTTGGACAAAAGGCGGCGCCGGTGCTGCGAAATTTGTAATTTGTTAAGAATCGGCGCCTTTTTTCAATGATCGGGTCGCTTTGTCGCTTATTCAGACCCTTTCTTGGCGCTGATTCTTCTTGAATGAGACTTTTGGATTACTCATATTACGGGCAGGCATGCTGGAGCCCCGCCAGCGGCGCCTCGGGTTTGTGCGGTCGTCGCACGGTCCGGACACCCGACGGGGTCTGATGCAAACAGAGGTCAAAATGGCTGAATTGAGAAATTATCAAACGCAAGCGGGTTACGGCACCCGCAGCGCCGCGGATATTGATGAGGGCCTGCGCTCTTACATGCTCCGCGTTTACAATTACATGGCAATGGGTATTGCCCTGTCCGCCGTGATTACGCTGGCGCTGGCAAATGCGCCGGGCCTGCTGTCGGTGATATCTTCCCTCAGCATCGTCTTCTTTATTGCGCTGATCGCGATGAGCTGGTTCGGCCCGCGCATGGTTATGAATGCGCGCAGTGAGACAATGGCACATGCCGCATACTGGGGTTACGCCGGTCTTTGGGGCGTGGCCATCGCACCGATGGTCGTCGCCTATTTGAACCTGGCACCCGGCCTGGTCGCGCAAGCGTTCGCGATTACGTCCGCGTTGTTCGGCTCGATGAGCCTGATCGGCTATACCACAAAGCGTAATTTGAGCGGCATTGGCCAATTCGCTGTTATGGCGATGTTGGGCCTGATCATCGCAATGGTTGTCACTATGCTGTTCAGCTTCTTTGGTGGCGGTGGCATCAGCCCGTGGGTCAGCTTCGGTTTCTCTGCTGTTTATGTCCTGCTGATCTCGGCGATCACCGCCTGGGAAACACAGGAAATCAAGCAGATGTATGTCGAGAGCGACGGTCAGGCCGTTGCTACCCGCAAAGCCATCTTCGGCGCCTTCCTGCTGTATGGTTCATTCATCTCCATGTTCATCCATATTTTGAACATGCTGGGCATCATGAACCAAGAGTAAGGCAGCTTGTAACGAAGCTCCAAGGGCGGCTCATGGGCCGCCCTTTTCTTTTGCGATGGTTCGACGTTAAGTGGCGGCATGAGCCACACGCTTG
>JBCCRB010000029.1:0-13398 GCA_039208465.1 Pseudomonadota bacterium | reverse complement strand
GCCGCGATCGAGGCCACATTCACGATGCGGCGTGCCGTCACCATTGCCGGTGACCGATCGCGATGCGCTGGCCGATCCATGAACACCATTGACGGTGACAGACCGGTTCGGTGCTTTGGGAACAACGACCACCGCATGACGGCGTACATAGCGACGATGCACATGATGGATGGTATGGACTTGGCTATCGGCAGAAATTGCCGTGTCGATTTTGGCGGCCGGCGCCAAAAGGACAGGCGCGGCTTGTGCAACGCCCGTTCCGGCGACAGTGATTACTAGGGCAAAGGCAAATGTTGATGTTTTGGCAGTCTCAAAGCGCATGGGTTCATCTCCGTTTTCGCGTTCTGGCCATGTCGGCCTTGATCCCAAAATCGGCCTGATCTGTTGCGCCAATGTTTCGCCGAACTATTGCTTTGCAACGGAATGTTACAGCCACATCGACAACGGCAACCACCGACCAAGAACAAAAAAGGCCTGCCCCCGGAGATCAGGGACAGGCCGCCTGCATATGGCGCGTCCAGGCATGGGCTCCTGGACTTAGCGGGGGTATTACCGCGCCATAGCAGACATCTCTTCCGCGCTGACAAGCCCGTCGGAATTGGCGTCGATGCGTCGGAAAGCAAAGCCGTGCATGTTGCGGTCACGGATCATGCCGGCGCGGCCCACGCCATCATCGGCATTCAAATTGATGAAGGCGGTAAACTCGTCGACGGTCAGGTTGCCGTCGCCATTGGCATCAGCCTGCTGGTAGTTTTCAATCGCCATCTCACTGTTGATTTCAGACGCCTGGGCATGAAGCGCCGCGGCAAAAAAGAGGGAGCCGAAAGCAGCGGCAAAGGCAGTGCTTTTCATGACAGGATATTTCAGGGGCATGGGATCTCCTTTGATCGTTCACCGGCGCTTGAACGCGCCCTTAAGTGAATTCATCGGCTGGAGAAATGGCTTGAATATTGCGGCCGGCCACCATCGTGTATCGCCATGTTACAGATCGGCGCGCCTGTCATATTCTGTAACGTTTTGGGGGCTGCCATCCGCCGGAGCATGTGAAAAAAGGGGGCATGGCAAATGTTTCAAAAAGAATATTGGTGGTCGATGACGATCCAGAACTACGTAATCTGTTACGCCGGTTCCTGACCGAGCATGGTTTTGATGCCCGCACTGTTGAGAGCGGAAAGAGCATGCGCCGGGAACTGGCTCGCAACCCCGCCGATGCCGTTGTGTTGGACCTGATGATGCCGGAAGAAGATGGCCTGGCGATTTGCCGGCGGCTGCGCGCCGATGGCGAAAACATCCCGATCATCATGTTGACCGCCAAGGGCGATCCGATTGACCGGATCATCGGCCTGGAGACCGGCGCAGACGATTATCTGGCCAAGCCGTTCGAGCCGCGCGAACTGGTCGCCCGCCTGACCGCAGTGCTGCGGCGGTCCGATCATGTGGGCGCCATTCACCGCGACGAAATCACGACCATTGGCCCACTCGAGATCAATTTCGGCACCATGACGGTTGCCAGAGAGGGTGAACCGGTCGCGCTTTCCAGCCGCGAATTCGCGATTCTGTCAGCGCTTGTCCAAAGCCGCGGTCGCCCTTTGAGCCGTGCGCAAATCATTGATCGCGTTCATGGGCGCGATCTGGCCGTCACCGACCGCGCCATCGATGTGCAAATCGCCCGGCTGCGCAAAGCCATTGCCGATGATGGCCCGTCACCGCAATTGATCAAGACGGTCTGGGGGCTTGGGTATATGATCGTGGGCACCGATGCTTGATACGCTGCTCAAGCAAAATGTGGCGGTCTTGGCAGCTTCAATTTTTGCAGCACTTATTGTGTCCATCGGCGTGATCGGGATTTTCATCATCGCACCGCAAGTACAACGCATCGCTGATACCACCGCCAGCATCGTGTCCATGGTCGCCTCATCTGCAGAAACACTAGACCGTCAACAATGGGAAAACATCGTGTCTTCGGCCAGTTCCGAAGGCGATTTCGCGGTAACAATCCTATCATATGGGCCCGAAACAACCGCGGAGAGGCCGCGACCCATCGCGCTCTACTTCCGCGAGTCTTTGCTTGTGCACAATGTCCGTCTGGCCGAAGCCGACGTGACCATTGACCAAAACAACCGCGTCTGGATGCGGTTGAACACCCCAGGTGAACCGGCTTGGCTCACAATCGAAACCGGATTGGCCGCGCGGCCCGTTACGGGTCTGGCCTTGGCGGCTCTCGTTGGATTGTTGGCAGCGTTGATTGGCGGCATCGCCTTGCAACAAAGAGTAGCCCGCCCCTTGCGTGCCCTGGAAAGCCATATGCACCAATTCTCCGCGCCGGGATTGGGTGACAAGTTGGATGAAAAAGGTCCGCGGGAACTCGCGGCCGTATCTTCTGCGCTCAACAGCCTGTCAGATCGGCTGCGCCAGACCGAAGCTGATCGCGCCCTCATGCTGGCGGGCGTCAGCCATGATTTACGCACACCGCTGACAAAACTGCGCCTGTCCATGGCAATGCTCGATTGCACCGACAAGGAATTATTGGAAAGCGCGGTTGCTCAGGTCAACCGTATTGAGACCATGTTGGGCCAGTTCCTGGAATATGCACGAGGCTTTGAAGCCGAGGAATACCGGACCATCTCCATGGCAACGCTGATTTCGGAGGCCGGGGAAAACGCCGCCATGAGCGGCCAATTCACCGTGCAGATGGACGAGGATTTTCAGATCCACGCCAAACCCAACGCCTTGATGCGGGCGATCGGCAATTTGATGAAAAATGCCGCCGACTATGGCGAGCCACCCATCATGGTGGTTGCAGCAAAAAAAGAGAACGTGATCACCATCGACGTGATTGACAGGGGACCGGGCATGACCGCTGACCGTGCCGAAACGCTCGTGCGCCCCTTTGCGCGCGGCAATGAGGCAAGGTCCGGCAACGGTACAGGGCTCGGACTCGCGATCGCCAACGAAGCAGCGCAGGCCCATGGCGGATCACTCCAGTTCATGCAGACCGATGGCGGCTTTTGCGCCCGCATTTTTGTGCCGGCACAAGTGGCCATCGACGGTGCCGCCTAGTGCCCTATCTGGATAGTGATGCAGCACCCTTCACGTCATCGCATGGCCAGTAACGCAAATTCAGCCGCCATCGCCGGCCTCGTTGCCCTGTTCACTTCTGCCCCACTGCCCGCGTTTGCCTGGGAGGCGAAATTCGGCCCGATCTGCGAATTGATCTATGAGGGCGAACCGGCAGGCGTGCGCCTGACCTATGACCCTTCCATTCCGGAATACTCAATTGCCATCACCCCAAACCAGCCCTGGCCGGAAGGGCCGATCTTTGCGATGCGTTTTGACGGGCCGCGCGGCAACATGATTTCAACCAACCGGCACCAGCTTTCCGATGGCGGCGCGACCGTCACAGTCATCGACAGGGGCTTCGGTAATGTGCTGAACGGGTTGGAATTCAACGATACCGCCACCGCGCTGTTGGGCGACCGTAGTGTGACCGTGCCGTTGGACGGCGCTGCACCCGAAGTGCAAGCATTTCGCGCCTGCGCATCGGGCATGAGCGTCTAAAAGACCATTCGGTTCACCAGGATATCGGCACACCATCGCGGAAAAACCCGCCGGTGGGCCCATCATCGGGCAAGGTCGCAGCCCAGACGATGCCTTTTGCCCCCTCCGGGATCGGGCGACCGCCACCACCCATGTCGGTCGCCGTCCAGCCGGGGCAAACAGCATTCACCAGGATACCATCACGCTTCCATTCGCTTGCCAGCATCATGGTCAGCCCGTTCAGGCCCAGCTTCGAAAGGCTGTAGGCAGGCGTTATGCCGGTCATCATGTCCAATGTCCCGGAACCGCTGGACACATTGACCAACCGCGGTGATGGCGATCGTGCCAGCAAAGGATGGCAGGCAATGGCCATACGCCAGGCACCAAGCAGATTGACCTGCAGCGCCTCCTCCACAATTTGGAAGTCCGGCGATCCGACGCTTTGGCCGGTATCATAGTGGATCGCCGCATTGTTGATCAGCACGTCAAGCTGCCCAGCCCGCTCTTTGATATGATCGATGCTTGCTTCGATCGAGTCAGCTGAACGGACATCAAGCGGGATATAGTCGCACTGAACACCGGCACCGCGAACGATCGCTTCGGCCCGCTTGCCCTGTTCCACATGGCGCACACCAAGCAAAACATGGTGCCCCAGATTGCCGAGCTGATGCGCCGTTTCGAGCCCCAGCCCGCGATTAGCACCGGTAATCATGATGACGGCCATCGGCAAATCCTCTTTTCATTTTCGTCGCCCGATTACAGATTACCATTGTTTAAGTTGCAATGGGGCCGAACAAGGCGCTTTGCTGTGCGGACGGCAAAAATCGGACGTTCACAGATGCAAAATCATTATACACTGACGCTAATTGTAACCGCCTGCCTGTTGGCCGGCGCGGCAAACGCCCATGACAACCAGGTTGATGTGCAGCAATCGGGCAACGAAATCTGCATCACGTCAAATGGTTTGCCAAACCATGAGACCGGTTCATTCCCCAACAGCGGCAACCCACATGCCCTGGAAGAACAAGCTGTGCGCTACTGTGTACCCGCAAATCCGGTGAAAACCGCGCAAAAGACGGTGATCGAAGACGGCGCCGTGGGTGTTTCGATTACAGGCATTCCGTTCCGACCGGAAACCGCCGACTATTATGACGCTGGCTCACCGCGAGGCTTTTCACGCGATCCATCCTCCGGTTGGAACCTGGAAGGCATGGGCGCCGCTGACATGCTTGGCATGGACCAGCACAACGCCCATGTCGATTTTCGCGGCCTGTACCATTATCACGGCAAGCCCGTCGGCCTTGTTGAAAGCGCAGGATCGACCATGATCGGCTACGCCGCCGATGGCCACGAGATTCACTATGTTGGCGACAGCGTGCAGTCAGGCTGGACTTTAAAGGAAGGCACCCGTCCGACAGCGCCGGGCGGCGCTTATGACGGCACCTATTTGGAGGATTGGGAGTATACCGGCGCCGGCAATCTGGACGAATGCAACGGTGCGACGCTCGACGGCCAATATGTCTATTTCGCCACCGACGCGTTCCCGTTTTACCCGCGGTGCTTCTGGGGCGAGGTCGGCGCCGATTTTCTGCGCCGCTAGGAGGTTGCGCTTTATCCCGCGCTGCTCTATAGCCGCGCCATCCGCGCAGACACCCTTGGAGGCAGCGCGGCTGGCGCTTTGCGCCGATGGCTCAAACCCATCACTCCACATATGCCCTCGAAAGGAAAAGCCATGAGCGATTCATACGTGCTCGCGGCCGAGGCGCGCGACCGGGTCGGTAAGGGGTCCGCCCGGGCTATTCGTCGCCAAGGCAACGTGCCCGCCGTTATTTACGGCGACAAACAATCTCCCTTGTCCGTTGCGGTATCCCGTAAGGACGTCACCCAGATGATCATGTCCGGCGGATTTCTGACAACCGTTGGTGAGATCGAGGTGGAAGGCAAGAAACACAAGGTTCTCGCCAAGGATTATCAACTCGATCCGGTCAAGGACAAGTTGATGCATGTCGACTTCCTGCGCATTTCTGCCAAGTCGATCGTGACGGTCAACGTGCCGGTGCACTTTGAAAACGAAGAGACCTGCCCGGGCATCAAGATGGGCGGCGTTCTCAACATCGTGCGTCACGAAGTTGAGGTCAACGTGCCGGCTGACTCTATTCCTGATTCCTTCACGCTGGATCTGGCCGAAGCACAAGTTGGTGATGCTCTGAAAATCTCCGCCATCAGTTTGCCTGAAGGCGCGGAGCCGACAATCACCGATCGCGACTTTACCATTGCGACGATTGCAGCACCTGGTGGCGGCGTCAAAGATGACGAAGAAACCGAGGACGCAGCAGCACCCGATGAGGTGCCTGCCACCGAGCAGGACAGCGGCGAAGAGTAAGGCGTTTGCCACAACAAGGGACGTAACGGATGAAAATCATCGTTGGTCTCGGCAATCCCGGCCCGAAATATGCCGGAAACCGGCACAATATCGGCTTCATGGCGGCGGACGCGATTGTCCGCCGCCATTCTTCGTTTGGGGTTTGGCAAAAGAAGTTTTCCGCTGAAATTGCCGAAGGCCGCATCGGCAATGACAAGGTTTTGGTGATCAAGCCACAAACCTTCATGAACCTTTCCGGCCAGGCCGTTGGTGAAGCCATGCGGTTTTACAAGCTTGGCCCAGAGGCCATCACCGTCTTTTACGATGAACTGGACCTGGCACCCGGCAAGGTGCGCATTAAAACCGGCGGCGGTCATGGCGGGCATAATGGCATCCGGTCGATGGACGCCCATTGCGGCGCCAATTATCGCCGCGTCCGCTTGGGTATTGGCCATCCCGGCGCCAAGGAAAAGGTCAATCGGCACGTGCTGGGCGATTTTGCCAAAGCTGATCAGCCCTGGCTGGAAACCCTACTCGATACGGTTGCCGATGAGATCGGCCTGCTGCTGGCCGATGACGAATCCGCCTTTATGAACAAGCTGGCCTTGGCCGTAGGCGACAAGAAACCGGAACCGAAAAAGAAAAGCCATGTGCGCCAGGCACGCCAACCGGAAACCAAACCGGAACCCTCCGGCCCCATGGCGGAGATGCTGAAAAAACTGTTGGGGAAGTAGCGCCAACGCGAACCGTGATGGCGGTCAGTCAATAAGCCTACCGCATTTCCAACCGGCAAAGCACCGTATTGTTGGTTTCAAGGTCTGGCCCCCAGATGATTTTGGCATCAGACACCCAGCGGATCCGGTCATAGCCATCTTTGGGCCCCACCGCGCGGGCAGCGTGCTCTGTCGCGCTCGGCCATGCGCTGTCGTCAAAACCAACACTATTCCAGCCTGCCGGCTCTGCAGTCACCACAAAGCCACAAGACCCCTGCCCGGCAACCGGATTGCGCTCCCGCTCACACATCTTGTCGGTCGGCGCCTCATGCACGACGAGGCATTTCCAGCCCGAACCGGTGGCCGCAATTGTCTGCCCGCCCGATTGGAACTGCGCAATGAAGCCGCCATCACCCATCTGCTGACGGCGTGAACCGATATATTCAAGGCCGGTATCGTTTTCCTTGAAATCCTTGGCCATGAAGGCCAGCACATACGGTTTTTGCGGTGCGTCGAACCGGAAGCTCTCCGCGTTGAACGACCGTTCTGTGGTGATCGGCACCGAGTCTTCCGCGACCAGTTGCCCATTCAAATAAAAGGCAAACCAATTATCCGCCCAGACATCAGCCTCGATCGTTTCCGCCCGCGCCATGCCCGTCAAAGCGAGTAACGCACACAATTGTGCAACAATTTTCTTCATTTGAGCTACCCCATCATTCTAATGCCCTGACCCTAGGCCGTTACGCCTCCGACACAAGTTAAACTCCTGTAACACCGGAAACATTGAAAGGGACGGCGCTCTCATAAATCACCTCGGCGCCGCTTTCCGGATGAGAAAATGCCAACGAAGCCGCATGAAGCAGCATCCGGCTGCTCATCGCCAGCGCCGCTTCATCCGCGTAAAACCGGTCACCCAGGATAGGATGGCCGATCTCGGCCATGTGCACGCGCAATTGGTGTGAACGGCCCGTGCGCGGGTAGAGCGCAATCAGTGAACTGCGCGCGTCGCTGGCAAGGATGTGCCATCGCGTTTCAGCCGACTTGCCATTGGCATAATCGACCATCTGCCGCGGCCGCCGCGCCCAGTCACAGCGCAGCGGCTGGACATTTGTGCCGACCGGCGACATCGGCCGGCCCCAGATCCGCGCCACATAGCGTTTGCGTACCTCGCGTCGCTCAAATTGCTGGCTGAGGCGTCGGTGCGCTTGCGCCGTGCGTGCCATCACCATCAAACCGGACGTGTCCAGATCGAGCCGATGCACGATCCGTGCGTCAGCGAACTGACATTGCACACGTGTTTCCACACAGTCGCCATGGTCTGCCGCCTTACCGGGAACCGATAACAGCCCCGCCGGTTTTTCCACCACCACATAATGGTCATCGACATAACGAACATCGATGGCCCCGGGCGGCGGTGCATAAATGAACGGTGCTCGCATGATCGCCTGCCTCATCACACTGCGGCTCGTATGTCCAATCTTTGTTGTCGCAAACACCAGCGCTGGTCCGTTTCAGGTCAGTTGACGCTTGACCATCAGGGCGTTGGCCGTGCAAACGGCTGCAAAAACGTCAACTGGATGAACAATCACCATGGGTTTCAAGTGCGGCATTGTCGGCCTGCCGAATGTGGGCAAGTCGACGCTCTTCAATGCGCTGACCAAAACAGCCGCCGCGCAAGCGGCGAACTATCCCTTTTGCACGATCGAGCCCAACACGGGCGAAGTCGCCGTCCCCGATGATCGCCTGAGCCGCATCGCAAAGATCGCCGCTTCCAAGGAGATCGTGCCGACGCGGATCAACTTTGTCGATATCGCCGGCCTGGTGCGCGGCGCGTCCAAGGGCGAAGGGCTGGGCAACCAATTCCTTGCCAATATCCGTGAAGTCGACGCGATCATTCACGTGCTCCGGTGTTTTGAAGATGACGACATCACGCACGTCGAGGGCAAGATCGACCCGGTCGCCGATGCCGAGACGGTAGAAACAGAACTGATGCTGTCCGATCTGGAAAGCCTGGAACGTCGCATCGTCCAGACCCGCAAGAAGGCGACCGGCAAGGACAAGGAAAGCCTGACCATCCTGCCGGTCATGGAGCAGGCGCTGGCGCTTCTCAATGATGACAAGCCGGTGCGGTTGATGCTCGACGGGATCGCCGAGGAAGACCACCGGATCCTGCGCGCGCTCAATCTGCTGACCTCCAAGCCCGTTCTCTATGTGTGCAATGTGGCCGAGGACGAGGCGGCTACCGGCAATGATCGTTCAGCGGCGGTCGCCGCCATGGCCGCCGAGCAAGGCGCACGCACCGTCATCATCTCGGCGGCAATCGAGGCCGAAATCGCCCAATTGGAAGGCGACGAAGCCGAAGAGTTCCTGGAGACGCTCGGGCTTGAAGAACCCGGCCTCGACCGGCTGATCCGCGAGGGCTATGCCCTGCTTGACCTGATCACCTTCTTTACCGCGGGGCCGAAAGAATCCCGCGCCTGGACCGTTAAAAAGGGATCGAAAGCACCGCAGGCGGCCGGGCAGATCCATACCGACTTCGAAAAAGGCTTCATCCGCGCCCAAACCATCGCGTTCGACGATTACGTAGCGCTCGGTGGCGAAACCGCTGCCAAAGAGGCAGGCAAGGCGCGTGATGAAGGCAAAGAATACACTGTCGTCGACGGCGATGTGATGCTGTTCAAGTTCAATGTTTAAAGCGTGTGTTGAGCTCACTGCACAAGAACCGGCACCTTCTTTGTTATACTCAAATCCGCAAGCGGAAGCGGCGTTGCGGAACTGGAGTCGATGACTGCGTGGAACCCAGCATCATTTGCCAACTCAAATCGGTCCACAACGAGTATCGACTGAGTCGCGCTACCATTAATATCAGCCTCAAGCTTCATGTTAGTATTGGGAAGATAGATCACACCGTCAGCACGAAAGCTGGCGCCGTCTTCCACATGGATCGAGTTTGAAGGCCCGATATAGTCCTCGTGGTAGATGACAAAGCCCTGATAAGGTCCCGATGTCAGTCCAGAGACATCGAGCGTGCCCGACAAATAATAGTTTCTTGTCTGCCGATCGAAGGCCAGCAATACATCATCTCCCTCAAGCGTTCCGCCTTGCTCAACAACCAGACCATCGGGAAAAAAATGCACACCAGGGTCGAGTGATATTTTCCCGCCCATTTCAATCCGTATCTCTGCACAATGGACGCCTGCGGCAAGATTGAATGCTTGACTCTGTGTCACGGTGAGATCGCTGTTCGTAACGCACGCGCCAGACAGTTCTTTCGGACGTGACATGCTCGAAAATGGATCCACTACCACATCGCAATCTGCAATCGGCGCGTTAGGTGTAAGGCTGCCACCTGAAGCAACAATTCTTCCGTTGGTACAAAAATCACTCAAGTCCGCAACAGCTCTGTCACTGATGTTAATGGCAACACCCTTGGTCGTAATCATCACGACGCAGTTGGAGGAGAACTGGCTGTTATCCTCCAATCGCAAGCCCGTGTTTCTCGGGTCAGTCATGTAGACACACCCTGTCCCCCCGACCGGGGCGTCCCGCAAAACCGCAGAAGCCGTCACGCTATAATCCAAGTTTCGAAAGTTCCCGATCTTCATGAAGACAGACGGGATCGTCGCTGCAAGAGAGATCGTTACGGTTCCGTCGGCGCTTCTGCTTACGTCGATATCCTCAAGCGCATAAACGCCGCTATCGGTACGGTTGGCAAAGAGGAATTCCCGCGAGAAGTCGCCAAGTTCCTCGTCGGATTTTTCGGTTTCTCTCGCCGCGGCTAGAGTGGCTGCATCTACCGCATTTTGAGTTTGGCTACGTGCGTCTGAAACCCTGGAATAATCAAAGTACATGCCTGCAGACAGTATTATAGGCACTAAAAGGAGGGCAAACATCATTGAAATGTTACCTGATTTACTGCGTGAAAATTTCTCAATATATTCAAAATTCATCGGCAAAGCCCCTACTTATTAGAGATAATATTCTGCTATCAGTTCGACAGAATATTGAAATACAATATTCGTTAAATAAATATTTGATACAAATATAGAATACGAGGAAAAATCGAAAATATATAAATTACTACGCCAGTATACAATAATTGTGTTCGAATATATTGGGATGCAGAAAACTATCGACATTGGTCAAAATATAAAACACCAACGGCGTAAGGTGCGGTCAGACGACTATAAAATGACCCCCGGCTACTATACTCAAATGTTCGCCCAAACAGGCTCATTTGGCCAATGGCATGCCACGTCATCGTGACTTCGCAGATGATGTAAAACACTCTAGCGTCACTCGAAGCATGATGACGCAAACACACTTTCTGGTCGCAGCGGCCCTCTTCTGTTCGCCCAAACGCCCGGCCAAACAAAATACAGTCGTACTCCTCGGTGCATTTGCACCCGATTGCGCGATCTATGCCATGTTCATCTGGTCAAAAATCGTCGGCATTCCCGAGGCGCAATTATGGAACGTGGGCTATTTTTCCGAACCGATGCTCACCTACACGGCGGTGGCCAATTCGGCGCCGCTTTATGCGATGATCACGATCCTAGGCATAGCCCTGGTCCGATCGGCTTCGGCAGAGCTTGCCGGCCCGCATGCCAGCCACGTGCCGGTGGGGCTCAGTAGGTTTATTGATCCCGACTACACCAACGTGGCCATTCTCTTTGGATTGGCCGCGTTGACCCATGTGGCGCTTGATTTTCCGGTTCATGCTGATGATGCCCATCCGCATTTCTGGCCAGTCACCGATTGGCGCTTTTTCTCGCCGGTCAGCTATTGGGATAGCGCCCATTATGGCGACTATTTCATCTTCCTCGAAGCGTTGCTCGGCGCCGCGCTGGCGGTGATCCTGTTCCGGCGTTTTTCCGCACTTTGGGTGCGCCTGATCACAGGTTTGATGATCGCGGCCTATGTGCTCGTCCCAGCCTATTTCATCCTGACGCTAGGCGGCAGCTGATCAGCTCTTCTTGGGCGTGCAGGTATTGATACCCACCAGCGCATAGGGCGGGCACCAGCCGATTGCAGCTGTAACCAGCAGAACGCCACCGGCAATCAGCGCCAGCATGCCATTGGTGCCGGAAACCGTACCCATGAAATAGAGCGCGATCAGAACGATGCCCACGATGGCGCGCAGGCCGCGATCAAAGCTACCAATATTGTTTGTCATGACTTGATCTCCTTCAAGAACAGGACCATCTGTCTACTTGAAAGCTGACCAGCCGTGCTTTGCGGCAGATCAATCGCCCTCAAACTCGATCAGCGTGCGCACGGGCACCCCAAGCGCCTCGATCTTTCCCCTGCCGCCAAGCGCCGGCAGATCGATCACAAAACAGGCGGCAACAACATCGGCACCCATTTGCTGTAACAGCTTGACCGCCCCCTCGGCCGTACCGCCCGTTGCGATCAGATCGTCGACAAGGATCACCTTTTCGCCCGGCTGAACCGCATCCTTGTGCATCTCCATCTCGTCGACGCCATATTCAAGGCTGTAGGCAATGCGCACCGTGTCATGCGGCAGTTTGCCTTTCTTGCGGATCGGAATGAACCCGGCCGACAATTGGTGGGACATGGCGCCACCGAGAATGAAACCGCGCGCTTCAACGCCGGCTACCTGATCAACCTTGCGGCCCGCATACGGATGCACCAGCTCATCGACAGCCCGTCGAAACGCACGTGCATCACCCAAAAGCGTTGTGATGTCCCGAAACATAATGCCCGGCTTCGGATAGTCCGGTATCGTCCGGATCGCCGCTTCCAGCTCTTCACGCAAGATCATTGCCATTCCCCTCGCCCAGCGTATCTGCGCGCAGTTTGATCATCCCATGAAAAAGGGCGCAAGCGCGCCCTTCAACAAAGTCGTCATTTAAGCCGGTCTTAGTGGTCGACCCGGCTCCAAACCTGCTTCTTAGACAGGTAAAGCAGTGCCGCAAAGATCACCAGGAAGATCATGACGCGAAAGCCCAACTGCTTACGCTCTTCAAGCTTCGGCTCAGCAGCCCACATCATGAAGGCGGTGACATCCTGCGCGTGCTGCGACAAGGTTGTTGGCGTACCATCATCATATTCCACCGAATCGTCATAAAGCGGCTGCGCCATCGCGAGCGCTGGGCCACCAACGAAATACGGATTGTAGTAAAGGTCACCGATCTGGTCGGCATATTCTTCCGGAATATCGTCCGAATAACCGGTCAGCAGCGAATAGATGTAGTCCGGTGCACCTTCCGCATATTGCGTAAAAATGTCGACGACGAAGGTCGGGAAACCGCGCTCGACATGGCGTGCCTTGGCCAGCAGCGAAAAGTCCGGCGGATAGGCGCCACCATTGGCGAGCATCGCTTCTTCACGATTGGCAAACGGGCTCGGGAACCGGTCAGCCGGTGTGGCAGGCCGGAAGAACATTTCGCCGTCTTCGTTCGGGCCGTCTTCAACTTCATATTGCGCCGCAAAGGATTCGATCTGCTCTTGCGAGTAGCCAAGATCAGCCAAATTGCGGAACGCGACCAACTCCATCGAATGACAGGCAGCGCACAATTCGGTGTAGACCTTCAGGCCGCGCTGAAGCTGTGCCTTGTCGTACATGCCAAACGGGCCGGCAAACGACCAATCCACATAGCGCGGCTTGTTGATCGGATAGCCACCGGCAGCCAGGGCGGGGGCGGCGACCAGAGAGGCGCCGACCATCGCAATGCAGATTTTCTTGAGGAGGTTTTTCATTTTGTTGTTCCTCGCCTGCGTTAGGCTTTTTTGTCGGGCGCGGCAGCAGCGCCGGCTGGTTGT
>JBCCRB010000028.1:0-13486 GCA_039208465.1 Pseudomonadota bacterium | reverse complement strand
GGGGATCATGATTGCCCGTCACCCAGAAGAAATCACGTCCGATCGCCATCGCCTCGACCGTTGCCAATGTCGCTGCTGAAATGCGCGTTGAGGCTTCTTCATCATGAAAACTGTCACCGAGACTGACAATGATCGCCGGATCATATTTGGCGACCAAGACCGTCAAACGCGCCAAGGTGGCCGCGGTATCATAAGGCGGCAGGAAAATCCGTTTGCGGGCAAAGGATGAAGCTTTCTCCAGATGCAGATCGGAAACGACAAGCATTTTCATGTCGGGAAAATAGGCAATCCCGGCCGGGTCAAGCAGCACGGCCTGATCGGCAAAGGCGGTCTCCAGTGGCTCGCCGCCATTGACATCTTCGACGCTTTTCAAGGCAGGTCTCATTTTGGTGGAACGGCTTCCTCTCCCATCGCCTCACGCACAAGGTCATCCACATTCATCGCGTGCTCGGCCATCATTTCATCGCCCGTCTGCGACGACAGCACCGGTTCTTTGCCAATCTCCAGCATGACCGGCACCGCCATTGGCGATATGCGCTGCAAATCCTTATGCACGATTCGCCCTGGGATGCGAGCCAGCAGATCATTGAGCCGTTCAACATCCAAGAGGCCCGATCGCGCATCATGGCGTGTCGCCTGCATGATGATGTGATCGGGCTCATGCGAGCGTAAGACGTCATAGATCAGGTCCGTGGATACGGTGACCTGACGTCCCGACTTTTCTTTTCCCGGATGGCGTTTTTCGATCAGGCCGGCAATCAGCGCACAATATCGAAACGTTCTTTTGAAGACAAAACTCTCATCCAGCCAAGCTTCCAGATCATCGCCTAGCATGTCCTGCGCAAAAAGATCGGTGAGCGGCATCTGACCGTTTTTGATCATCGCGCCCAGATCTTTGCGCGCCCAGATTGAGACCGCATAATCTGAGGCAACATAACCGATCGGCTGCGCGCCTGCCCGCTCCATCCGCCGCGTCAGCAACATGCAAAGCGTTTGATGCGCCAACCGGCCCTCAAAAGGATAGGCGACCATGTAGTATCGTTCGCCGCGCGGAAATGTTTCCACCAGCAATTTGTCACCGCCCGGCATAACCGATTTCCACTTTTGAAAGCCGAGCCAGTCAGACACCTGTTTGGGCAGCCGGTGCCATTGTGTTTCATCGGCGAGCATTTTGCGCACTTCGCCGGAAAGAAAAGTCGTGGTCGGAAATTTACCGCCCGCATAATAGGGGATCTTGGCTTCGCTGCCCTCGGCATAGGACACAAAGCACTCATTCTCGCGGATGCCTTCAAACCGCAAAACCTTGCCGGCAAAAAGAAAAGTGTCGCCCGGTGTCAGTGTTTCAAGGAACAATTCTTCAATCTTGCCGAGAACGCGCCCGCCGCGCAGCGCGGCCGCTTGCGCCGGCTCACCGCGCTTCATTTTGCCCACGCCCTTGCGCACCGCGCGGATCGCTAGAACAGGCGCCTCAATGATTGTGCCGGCATTCAGTCGGTATTGTTGCGCCACTGACGGATGGGAAATGCGCCAGAGCCCGTCCTTGCCCTGTCGAATGCGCGCATAACGCTCATAGGATTGTAACGCATAGCCGCCATGGGCCACAAAATGCACGGCCCGGTCGAACAGCTCACGCGATAGGCCCGCATAGATGCTGGCAGACGTGATTTCTGCGTAAAGCTCATCGGCATCAAACGGCGCGCAACAGGCCATGCCGAGAATGTGCTGGCACAATACATCCAGCGTGCCGGCACCAACTGGCGGCGTGTCCTGAAAGCCAAGATAATTCGCATCCAGCGCCGCCTGGCATTCCAGAACCTCAAACCGGTTGGCCGGCACCAGGATCGCCTTGGAGGCCTCATCCATGCGGTGGTTGGCGCGCCCGATCCGCTGCGCCAGCCGCGAGGCGCCCTTTGGTGAGCCCACATGCACGACCAGATCGACGTCGCCCCAATCAATACCCAGATCAAGGGTCGATGTGGCCACCACGGCACGCAGCGCGTTCTTGCCCATCGCCTGTTCCACCTTGCGGCGCTGGCTTACATCAAGCGATCCATGGTGAAGCGCGATGGGTAGCGAATCCTCATTGATCGCCCACAGTTCCTGAAACAACAATTCAGCCTGGCTTCGTGTATTGACGAAAATCAGCGTGGTGTTGTGCGCTTTGATCGCCTCATAGACATCGGGCATCGCATAGCGCGCAAAATGCCCTGACCACGGAATGCGGTCATCGCATTTCAGGATCGAAATGTTCGGTTTGGCCCCGCCGCCAACTTCAATCAGCTCGGACAGCTTCGTCTCTTCAGCCGGTTGTCCCACCAGCCATTGGCGAAGATCATCCGGCTGGGCGACAGTTGCCGACAAGCCGAACGTCTGCAGGTCCGGCACGAATTTGCGCAGCCGCGCCATCGCCAGCGCCAAAAGGTGACCGCGTTTCGACGTAACCAGCGAATGCAGCTCGTCCAAGACGACATAGCGCACATCGCCAAAGAAACGCTCGGCATCCTTGTGCGACAGAAGAAGCGACACCTGTTCCGGCGTTGTTAGCAAAATGTCGGGCGGATGGGTCTTCTGCCGTTGACGTTTTGAGACGGGTGTGTCGCCGGTTCGTGTTTCTATCCGCACGGGCAAGTCCATCTCGTCGACCGGCGTGGTCAAATTGCGTTCGATGTCGACCGCCAGCGCTTTGAGCGGCGAGATGTAAAGCGTGTGAATACCCGGCTTGATTGTGCCGGGTTTGGGTTTGCCGCGCCGTTCCAGATCAACCAGCGCGGGTAAAAACCCGGCCAGCGTCTTACCCGCACCGGTCGGCGCGATCAGAAGTGTCGACAGTCCGGCCTCTGCCTTGCCCAAAAGCTCCAATTGATGCGCGCGCGGCTGCCAGCCTTTCTCCGCAAACCAGCGCAGGAACCGTGGCGGCAGCACAACGGGCGGGGTCGTTTGGTCAGCAAAGAGCGGTAGCGTTTCAGTCATCGCTGACAGATGTAGCGTTCATGGCTTGTTCTGGAAACCGTCTTGTTGCGTGACGCACTGCCGCTATGTTGTGCCTCATGCGTCCCGACCAACTGCTCCATCCGACTGAAAAAGGTCTTTATTGCCCGCCCGGTGATTTTTACATCGATCCGGTACGCCCGGTCGAACGCGCGCTGATCACCCATGGCCATGCCGACCATGCCCGCGCCGGCCATGCCCATGTGATGGCAACACGCCAGACACTCGACATCATGGGGATCCGCTACGGCGCAGACTTTGCCGGCGCCACCCAGGAAGCGGCCTATGGCGAGGTCATCGATATCAATGGCGTAACCATTTCCTGGCATCCGGCCGGCCATGTTCTGGGTTCCGCGCAAATCGCTGTCGAATTGGATGGAACCCGCATCGTTGCCTCGGGTGACTATAAGCGGCGCGCTGATCCAACCTGCGCAAATTTCCAAATCGTGCCGTGCGATGTGTTCATCACTGAGGCCACATTTGGCCTGCCTGTCTTTACCCATCCAGATGATGGCGCTGAGATCGCGAGGCTACTGACAAGCATGCAGCGCTTTCCCGAACGCGCCCATCTGGTGGGGGCCTATGCGCTCGGCAAAGCGCAGCGCGTCATCAAGCTGATCCGGAACGCAGGCTACACGGAGACGATCTTTATCCATGGCGCGATGCAAAAGCTGTGCGACTATTATGAAAGCCAGGGCATTGACCTTGGTCCACTGGCGCCTGCCACCGTCGACAAGGGCGAAAAGGACAAGTTCGCCGGTAAGATCATCGTCGGCCCGCCGTCGGCTTTTGCGGATAAATGGGCTCGGCGCTTTCCCGATCCGGTATCCTGTTTTGCGTCGGGTTGGATGCGAGTGCGCCAACGCGCCAAACAGCGCGGCGTTGAACTGCCGCTGATCCTTTCCGACCATGCCGACTGGCAGGAGTTGACGCAGACCATCCGCGAGACGGGCGCTTCGGAAATATGGGTCACCCATGGCCGTGAAGAGGCGCTGGTACGCTGGTGCGAATTGCACCAGATCAAGGCTCGGCCGCTCAATCTTGTCGGTTATGAAGATGAGGCGGAGTGAGATGAAAGCCTTTGCCGAACTGCTCGACCGCCTTGTCCTGACCCCGTCGCGTAACGGCAAGTTACGGCTTTTGGTTGACTATGTGCGCGCAACGCCCGATCCCGACCGCGGCTATGCCATTGCAGCCATCACCCGCGATCTCGATATCCCCTCGGTCAAACCGGCCATGATCCGTGGCCTGGTCGAAGAACGGGTCGATCCAATACTCTTCGGCTATTCCTACGATTTCGTCGGCGACATGGCCGAAACGATTTCACTGATCTGGCCGCCGCAAACCAAAGATGAGCAGCCGCTACACCTCGGCCTTGCCGAAATCGTCGAAACGCTGCAAGCGGCCTCGCGTTCCGAGGGCCCGAAACTCGTCGAAGCCTGGTTGGACCAGCTTGATGAACAAGGCCGCTATGCGCTGATCAAGCTGATCACTGGCGGGCTGCGCATTGGCGTTTCCTCGCGCCTGATTAAGCAGGCCTTGGCCGACTTTGGCGCCAAGGACGTCAACGAGATCGAGGAGCTCTGGCATGGCTTGGAAGTGCCTTATCTCGATCTTTTTGCCTGGCTCGAAGGCAAGGCTGAAAAGCCGGAAAGCGCGGCCGCGTCGCCTTTCAGGCCGGCCATGCTGGCAACGCCGACCGACGCGGACGAGCTGATCAAATACGATCCCGCCGACTATGCGGCCGAGTGGAAATGGGACGGCATTCGGGTGCAAGTCACCTGCGAACGCGGCGTTGCGCGTATTTACTCACGCACCGGCGATGATATTTCGCAATCTTTCCCTGATTTATTGGGCGCGATGGATTTCGAAGCGTCGCTGGATGGTGAGTTGCTGGTGGGCCACCCGACCGATGGCGGCATCAAGGTCGGCACATTTGGCGACCTGCAGCAGCGCCTGAACCGCAAAACCGTCAGCGCAAAAAAGCAGGCACAGTTTCCCGTGTTTGTGCGCGCCTATGATCTCTTGCACGATGGCGACACAGATCTTCGGCCCAAAACCTTCAAAGAACGCCGCGCGCGCCTTGGCAATCTGGTCCGGAAGTTAGATCCCGAGCGGTTCGACTTATCGCCGCTTGTCAATTTCAACGATTGGGACGAGATCGCTAAACTGCGCAACGCGCCGCCCGATCCAATCATTGAAGGGCTGATGCTGAAGAGATGGGATTCGGTCTATGTGCCCGGCCGGCCGAAAGGCCCTTGGTTCAAATGGAAACGCGATCCGTTTCTGGTCGACGCCGTGCTCATGTATGCCCAGCGCGGCCACGGCAAGCGTTCTTCTTTTTATTCTGATTTTACGTTCGGTGTCTGGACCGGGCCAAATGACGATCTGCAGATTGTGCCCGTCGGTAAGGCCTATTTCGGCTTCACGGATGAGGAATTGAAACAGCTCGACAAATATGTCCGAGACAACACGATAGAGCGCTTCGGACCGGTCCGCTCAGTGCGCGCGGAACCTGATCATGGCTTGGTGCTGGAGATCGCCTTGGAAGGCCTCAACCGGTCAACCCGCCATAAATCGGGTATTGCCATGCGATTTCCACGGATCAGCCGGTTACGCTGGGACAAGCCGGCGCGCGATGCAGACCGCCTTGAATCGTTGGAAGCGATGCTGGCCGACTAATTCACGTTAGTTTCACACATGGCGCTGCCATTCCCCTGTATCATGGCGATGCGTAGCGAAAGGGGGTCGACATGCGTATCGCAACGTTTAACGTCAAAAACCTCACCAAGCCCGGCAACAGGATCTATTCGAGCAGCAACCCGCTCTACACTGAAGGTGAGTATGCGGAAAAAACCTGGTGGATCGGCCAGCGTATTCTTGAGATGGATGCTGATGTCATTGGCTTCCAAGAAATCTGGGAAGTCGAAACGCTTATCGACTGTCTGCGTGAGGTTGGCCTCGAAAATGAGTACGACATCTTCGGCCGCGACGCCCCGAACAGGTTTGCGGTTCAAGTGGCGACAATGGTGCGAAAAGGAACCGCCCGATCGGATGCTATTTGGCACACTGAATTCCCTGAGGGGGCGCGCTTTCTGAAGCGCCGTACCGAGCGGACGACCTATCACATGGATGTGCAGATCGATAATTTCTCCCGGTCGGTTCTCGAGCTGCGGGTCAAGCCGAAGCGCCGCGGGGCCAGCGAGATCGTGTTCTTCAACGCACATTTGAAATCAAAACGACCGATCGACCTGGACCGGACCGAGGCCGACAAACTGCCATTTGAAGATGAACAGGCCATTGGCTCGGCGCTGTCAAATGTGCGCCGGTCCGCCGAAGCCGCTGCACTGCGCATGCTGCTTAACGACAGGATGCTAGGCAATGATGAACCGGTGGTCGTTCTGGGCGATTTGAACGACGATTATCTTAGCGTCTCGACGACCATCGTCACCGGCGACCCATCCTATAAGCTGTTCGAGAAAAGCCGTGTCGGCTCTAGGGCCAGCAAGAGCGCTGATCTCGGCCTCTACGCCGCGCAGATGCTCAAGCAATATCGCAGCCTGCGCAACGTGCACTACACCCACATCTTCAAGAACCGGATCGAAGTGCTCGACCATATTCTGGTGTCCGAGCAGTTCTACGATCACTCGCTCAAGCGTGAATGGTCATTCCGCGATGCGTTGTATTTCAATGACCACCTCGAAGATCACGCAAATTCTAAAGTGACAACCGATCATGGAATTGTCCTGGCGATCTTCGATTACGACCCGATTGAGAAGGTCATCAAGGAGGCGGCTGCGAACGTCTGATTGTTTCCTCATCTTGCACATCTGCACCGAGCAGCCTAACTGCGGTTGCAAAGGTGAGGCGCTTTGATGGAAAACCTGCTCGGCGATACAGTTGCACGAACCATAATAAAATTGGTGGTCATTTCCGTGCTGGTTGGCATGGTCATGAGCGTTTTCGGCTGGACGCCGGTCGCGATTATCAATGGTGTTGCTGAATTCCTCGGCAATATTTGGCAGCAGGGATTTGCAGCGTTGGGGCGGTTTGGCGATTGGCTCGTTTTGGGCGCAAGCGTCGTCATCCCCGTATTCATCATCATGCGTCTGTTGAATTATCGGCGGGGCTAGGGGCCGGCACACATGTCACCGGCAGTCTTAAAAGCAGGGTCAAACCTATTGGAAAGCGATCTCAGATGCTGACACGCCGCACGATCATACCCTTTATTGTTTTTGGAGTGTCGCTCGCGACAGCGGCTTGCAGCACGACAGAAGATGTTGAGGTGTTGGCCAACGCGCCGACCGCGCCTGTCAGAACCGGCATTGTCACGGGTCAAACGCTCGGTTCGCTTAATGCACTGCGCACGTCGCGCGGTCGGGCGCCGATGGTTGCAGACCCGGTACTCGGGCGTGCGGCACTGGAACATGCGCAATCCATGGCACGGTCAGGGCGCCTATCCCATGCCCGTTTTCGCTCTCGCATGCGCGCCATCGGTGCCGGACCGGCTGCTGAAAACATTGCCGCTGGGCAGACGAGCGTTTCATCCGTTATGCGAGCATGGTCCGGATCATCCGGCCATCGCCGGAATATGCTCGCGCCTTACAGCCGCGTCGGCGTAGCTGTCGCCTCCAACCCGGCGTCAGGCAATCGGCCCTATTGGGTGATGGTGGTCGCGAATTGAGCCGAGTGCATCAAGCAAACTCACTGGCCACGTGAAACAGGATTGCGTGCCGTTTAGCCAGGGCTCGCACATCCCGCGAATAGCCGCCACCAATAACCCCGCAAACCGGAATGCCCCGCTGGTAAAAGTGAGAGAACACCAAACGCTCGCGCTTTTCGATCCCGGCATCGGTGAGCGCTAGCTTGCCCAGTCGGTCGCCTTCATGCACGTCGACACCGGCATTGAAGAAGACAAGGTCAGGAGCCGGTGCTCGCACCCGCAATTCTTCCAGCGCCAGAACAAGCATTTTCAGATAGGCCCCGTCTTCCATCCCATCAGGCAACGCGAGGTCAAAATCGGAATCCTGCTTGTCGGTCGGGTAATTATTGGCCGCGTGGATCGAAGCGGTGAATACCCGCGCATCATCGGCAAAGATCTCTGCCGTGCCGTCACCCTGGTGCACATCAAGATCAATCACCAGGATTTGCTGAACCTTTTGCCCCGACAGCAAATAATGCGCAGCCACCGCCACATCATTAAAGGTGCAAAAGCCCGCGCCATGGCGCGAATGGGCATGGTGGCTACCGCCCGCCGTATTGCACGCGACACCGTGCTCCAGCGCCTGTTGCGCGGCCAGAACCGTGCCCTTGGTGGCACATTGCGCCCGTACGATTGCCCGTTCGGTCAGGGTAAATCCAATCGCTTTTTGAATGGGAAGCGGAATTTCAAACGCATAAACCTGATCGACATAGGTGCTGTCGTGGACTTGTTTCACCCAATCGCGCGGCGCCGGATCCGGCACGATAAATGTGCCAGGCGCCACCAGCCCGTCTTCGACCAGAACCCGCGCCAATTCTGAGTACTTGCCCATCGGGAACCGGTGTGCCGGATCAAATTGCGCGTCATAGGCGGGGCTGTGAACAATTCGCAGTGCCATGGCGAGCCAAGTATGCGGCTTACGGCAAAATACAAGTAGCTTGAAAATAAGAGCACATGTGAAACGGTAGGCAGCATGAATGTCGAGCCACAAAGCCGCGAATTCCAGGTCACCAACAAGATGGTATTGCGGATCGCGGTTCCCATGACGTTTTCCTATATGACCGTGCCGATCCTGGGTCTCGTTGATACCGCTGTGGTTGGCCAGTTTGGTGATCCGGCGATGCTCGGCGGGCTTGCCGTCGGCGCCATCATTTTCGAAATCCTGTTTACGACGTTCAATTTCCTGCGCACCGGCACCACTGCCTTTGTGGCGCAAGCGCAAGGGCGCGGCGATGAGCGGGAGCAACAGGCGATCTTCTGGCGCGCGCTACTTCTTGGCGGTGTAATCGGTCTTGTCGCCTTGGCAATGTCGCCTTTCCTCAACCGATTGGCCCTTTGGGTGATGGATCCAACGCCGGACGTCTATGCGGCCGCGCTGACCTACATCACGATCCGCTTTATCGGTGCGCCTTTCACGTTGGCAAACTATGCCATGCTCGGCTTGCTCTTGGGGCAGGGCCGACCTTTTTTGACCCTTGCGCTGCAGTCGGCGATCAATGGGCTAAACATCGCCCTGTCGATCACGCTCGGCCTGTGGTTCGGCTTTGGCGTCGCCGGCGTTGCATGGGCAACCGTGCTGGGTGAAGCGATAGTTGCGATAGGCGCCCTGATCCTGATCCGCCGACAGTTTGATCCCGGTGACGCCCCGGATTGGGCGTATATTCTCGACAGGCCCGCCATCGCCCGGCTGATGGCCGTCAACATCGACATCATGATCCGTTCCTTCGCACTCGTGGCGGCCTTTTTCTTGTTCACCCGTTTTGGCGCCCAGTTTGACGAGGTAACGCTGGCGGCCAACGCGGTGTTGATGAACTTCTTTCTTCTGTCGGCCTATTTTCTCGATGGATTGGCATCGGCTTCCGAGCAATTGGCGGGTAGGGCGGTCGGCGCCCGCGCGCGCCAATCTTTCTGGGATACGGTTAAGCGCACGGTTGGTTTTGGCTTCCTAATTTCGGGATTGGCGGCAACGGTGCTTCTGGTCTTCGGCAACAACTTCATCGCGTTGATGACGACGTCAGAGGAAGTCCGTTCGGCCGCCAACACCTATCTGGCCTGGGCAGCACTGACCGCATTGACTGGCGTATTGGCGTTTCAGATGGATGGCGTTTTCATTGGCGCGACATGGTCACGCGAAATGCGCAACCTCATGTTGATCGCTTTGGTTTGCTTTGTGCTGTTCTCATATGCACTGACACCGGTCTTCATGAACCATGGCTTGTGGGTCGCCCTTAATCTCTGGCTCCTCGTGCGGGGCCTGACCATGCTCGCGGTTCTGCCGCGCAAAGCGGGGCAGATATTTGCTCCGGCTGGCTAAGGGGCGAGCACCCGGCGCGCCCAATCATCCAGCGCGCTATCACGCAAATCACCGATGCGTTTAACGCCTTCTGACTGGCACGCTTTTTGTAGTCCGGTGCAAATTTCCTGCGCGACATGCGGGCCCTGATAGATGATCCCGGTATAGAGCTGTATAAGATCGGCACCCGCCCGAATTTTCATCAACGCCGATGGCGCATCATCAATTCCGCCGACGCCAATCAACGCCAGCTCTTTGCCGACACGCTGGCGCACCTTGGCAAGCGCAATCGTTGAGCGATCAAATAAAGGTTTGCCCGATAGGCCGCCAGCCTCATCCTTGTCGGCGGTCAGCCCAGCACGCGACAGGGTCGTGTTGGAGACGATCATGCCATCGAGGCCCTGGTCGAGAACTTCCTGGCAAATATCATCCAGATCACCTTCCGTCACATCGGGCGCAATTTTCAAAAAGAGCGGTGGCTTACGTTTGCTTGCCGCTTCAGCACGCGCCCGCGCGTCACCGACCTGATCGAGCAGGACACGCAGATTTTCTCGTGTTTGCAGATCGCGCAAACCCGGCGTGTTGGGCGAAGAAACGTTGACCGTGAAATAGGAAGCAACATCGGCAAAAACTTCGATGCCGGCAACATAGTCTGCGACGCGATCTTCACTGTCCTTGTTGGCCCCGATGTTAACGCCAACAAGGCCCGTAGGCCGATGGCGCAACAATTGCGCGTGCGCAGGTGCATGCCCCTCATTGTTAAAGCCGAGCCGGTTGATCACACCCTTATCGGCTTCTAGGCGGAATACACGGGGCTTGGGATTACCCACCTGTGCGCGTGGGGTCAGCGTGCCGACCTCGGTAAACCCGAAACCCAAGTTCAAAAGCGGCTGATAGGCTTCGGCATTTTTATCAAAACCCGCCGCAACCCCGACAGGGTTGGGAAAAGACAGGCCCGCAACGTCGACTGACAAGCACGCATCGGCGATGTGGGCGCGTGGTTTCAATAAACCTGATTTCAGTGCCGCAATGGCAAGTCCATGTGCCTTTTCCGGCTCCATCTGGAAGGCGGCCCAACGCCCGATTTGATCAAAGATCTGCGCCATCATGACGCCGACACATGATCGGGAAATACATGGCCGCCATCGGCGCCCAGTGGCAGATTGTCGACCCGCTCGACGCAAGCCAACGTCAATGGCGCATACAGATGCGGAAACAGTGCCCCACCCCGCGAGACCTCATGTTTAAGCGCCGCCCCGAGCGCCGGTGCATCGATCGTCAGGAGCAGGAGATCGTCTTGTCCGGCAAAATGTTTCGCAGCCGTTTCACGCACCTGAGCAGCGGTAGAAAAGTGAATGTATCCATCCTGCAGATCAATCGTTGCGCCATGAAAAACGCCGGCATGCTGCGCCGCTTCCCATTGCTCGCGCGCTACGATCTTGAAAATCATCTTGTCCATGTGCGCCTCATGAACGCAATCATTCATGTGGGCAAGGTTTCGTGCCGGTAACGCACTGATGATCGTCCAAGTATCCGCGCAATCATGTACTATGTGCCAAGAAACTGATGAGGAACAGCTATGAGAGAACCACTGATATCAACAATTCTGGCATCGCTCATCATAAGCCCGGCAATCGCGCAGGAGGGACGTTTTCTGCTCGAAAGGACCGAAAACGGCTATGTGCGCATGGACACGCAGTCCGGTGACCTCGCGCTGTGCGTGGAAGAAGATGATCAGATTATCTGTCGCGCCGCGGCCGACGAGCGTGCCGCGTTTCAACAGCAAATCGATGCACTGGAAGATCGTATGGAAGCGCTCGAACAGGCTATGGGTGCCGGTATCACCGTGCTGCCGGACGGCAATCTTGAAGGCTTGCCCAGTGATGAAGAATTCGAGCGCGGCCTTGATTATATGGAGCGCTTCTTCGACCGCTTCCTCGGCATAATCGAACAGTTTGATGGGTCGCAAGAGCCGGGGCGCCTCTGAACGATCAGCGAAACGGGCCAGCCCCTGGCGCGCGCGCCAGAATGTCCTCAATCACCCCCAACACATCGGCTGAAACGGTCATCGGCATATCAGCAACCTGGCGTTCACCGGCGCGCAGAGCGCGGTGAACCGCATCGACCTGATAATTGAGGCCGGTCGTATCGCGCGCTGGCGCAAAGCTTTCATCAGGCCTGTTGCGTAGCTTTGCGACGGCACGGCTAAACCTGTTGCCCTCAATCCGCGGCAACGCTTTGTCGCGATTGTGCCAGATACTCAATTTGGGCGCGGCGACAAACGGCCTGTCGAGCGCGATAATTCCTTTTTCGCAATAAACTATAAATCGGTTGTCCCCGACCAAGCGTCGGTTTTCCCAAAAACCGACAGCCGCATCGACTGGGACCCTACCTGCTGTAAACGCAAAGCGGGCATTGTGGTCGACGCCCGATGGCGCGGCTGCCCAGCGCGCGTCATCAAGCACCAGATCGCCCAGCAGGAACTGCGCCACCGAAAGCGGATAGACGCCCAGATCCAACATCGCGCCGCCGCCTAGCGCGGGATCAAACAGGCGGTGTCGCGGATCATAGCGTCGTCGAAAATGTAGCGTAACATCGGCCCGTAGCGGACGCCCAAGTGTGCCCGATCTCAAAATCTCTCGTGCTTTTTGTGTGGTCGGAAGAAACCGGGTCCACAACGCTTCCATGGCAAGTTTTTTGTGCTTCTTGGAAGCCGCTTCGATGGCGAGCGCTTCCGCCTTGTTCATGGCGACCGGTTTTTCGATAAGCACGGATTTGCCATGCTCCATAGCTTTGACGGCCTGTTCCAGGTGCACGATATGCGGGCTGGCAATATAGATGATATCGAGATCGGCATCGGCATCGGACAGAAAGGTTTCGGTGCTATGCGCCGTGGGCTTGTTGCCGAACCGTTCGGCAAAAGCTCTCGCCTTTGAAAGATCGCGCGAGCACACGCTGTGCAGCTGCGCATCAGGCACCGCAGACAAATCGGTGGCAAACTTTGCCGCAATGTGGCCGGTCCCCCAAACACCCCATCGCACCGGCCGGTCGTCGGCTAATTGCATGCTAAACCCCTAGTTTCGAACACACCTCGTGCCTACACGACAAAAGCTGGCCTGCACATGATCAAAAAATCAGCATGTAAAAAACCATCAAGGAGCCGCTGGACAGTAGTTTCTTTGGTGATATAACCCGCCCACTCCGAGCGGCATTCGCCGCTACAACAGCCCACGAAATGCTGTGCATGTGCCCGGGTAGCTCAGGGGTAGAGCAGCGGATTGAAAATCCGCGTGTCGGTGGTTCAAATCCGCCCCCGGGCACCATTATTTTTCAATGATATCAAGTGTTTAAGCGGTTTTTGCGCGTGTGCGTTTCCGCGGGAAATTCGGCTGGGTGCCATTTGGGTGCCGAATAGTTGAGCTTAGTGGTTAGCGAGACCACATAGCCTTTTGAATTCCGGAGAATTGGATATGGCCGAAACGGGTGGAACCCGTATTGGATGG
>JBCCRB010000027.1:0-13566 GCA_039208465.1 Pseudomonadota bacterium | reverse complement strand
ATTCAACGCGTCTCGATAGAACATCGACGAACCAAGAAACGCAAAGAGACTTCGATTCTTGGGCAGGGTAACGATTGTGCCCCACAAACTGCTCAATCCCTTGACTACGGCGTTGCCCACATTGGCACGCGGTGCCGTGTCACGTGTGAACAAGAATAGCGGGATGATGAAGATCGTGAACCAGAGCGCGGTTAATGGACCCGACGCACGGTCACCCTGCAACTGGCTGGCATCCAGTCCAAGGATCGGATCGATGCCGATTAGCGTTTGACCGCTGTCCGGACTTGCGACGACCAGCAGCAACATCGCTATTAAGCAAATGAGTCCGCCCACATAGCCTAGTGCCCAGGCGTTTCCCGAGAGGAGACCTAGTTTTTCACGACCAACGAGGCCTGGCATCATCGCATTGTTGAAGATCGCTGCAAACTCAAAGCCGATCAATGCCAAGACAAATGCAACGAGCGCGAACATGATGTTCGCCGGCGTCGAAACAGGTTCAACGAACCACAGGGAAAAAACCGCAACTACCGCCAGCACAGAAAAGCCAAAAATCCAAGGTTTGCGTGGTCCGGTCGCGTCGGACAAAGCGCCAAGAACCGGCGCTAAAAACGCAATGATGAAGCCACCGATAGTGGCGGCCATCGCCCAATCGGCTTGTCCGTCCACTGGATCGCTGGCAACTTGGCTAGCGAAATACGGCGCGAAGACGAAGGTAATGATTAGCGTGTGAAAGGGTTGCGCGGCCCAATCGAACAACATCCAGCTGAAGATGCCCTTGCGGTCCGGCGGTGCAATTGACGGTTCGGCTACCGCGCTCATGGTTTATCCCTCCGCCAGATCGGCAAGCAGGCCCGCGGCAACGGTCAGGCGCGATGCTGTCAGTTCGCCTCCTTCGGTCAGGCCTGCGATCCGGTCCTGCACGCGTTTGATCCGTACCGTATTGGCGTCGACCCATTGGGCGACCGCGTTCTGACGATCACCAATTGCCGCCCGTAAGGCTGCGGCTGTCAGTGTCCGTCGGGCGGTATGGATCGTATCCAGAGCCCGTTGTTGGGCCAGCCCGTCGAAATAGTCGCTCGTATCAAGGCCGTAGGCCTGGTGTTCTAACCGCCCAATCTTGAAGGTTTCGGTGACACGGAAGAATGCATCCGATGAAGACAGCAAGTCCATGTCGCAGCTTTTTGCGACATCCACCATATCCGGCAACAAGGCGTTAAGCGGGAGCATGGCGAGCGCGTCGGCTGCCGGCTTTGGCAGGCCGTCTGCTTCAAACTGGACACGCCGCGCGTTGGACCATTGCACCAGATAGTCCGGTAACAGGCTGCGCATTGCCTGGGCCAGTTCCTTGCGTGCGCTGCTCAATTCATCGACGGCTTGCGCAATGGGCCCTTCATGCTGTGCTGCTTTAAGGTGATGGGCAATCGCCTGACGCAAGCCTTCAGCCAGTTCACCATAAAGCATCAATTGGGTGTCGCCCGATATTTTGTTGTCGAGCCCATCAATGGCCTCTTGGATCGAGTCAATGGCAAGGCCATCGCGTGCCACGATATGCGATCGGCAGATGACAGAGGGCAGCAGGCCCGTTGCATCCTCAAAGCGGCTGATAACCGACGGGCCGCCACGGTTGACGACTTCATTGGCGATTTGTGTCGCAATGATCTCTCGGCGCAGGCGATGCGCGCCGATCAACTCGCCATGGGCCTTTTGCATGCGCGGTGGGAAATAGTTGAGCAGCGTCGTCTCCAGATGCGGATCATCGGGCAAATCGGAGGCCACAAGATCATCGTATAGAACGAGTTTTGAATAGGAGACCAGAACGCCGATCTCCGGCCGTGTCAGGCCCTGCTTGTCTGACAGGCGTTCGACGATGGCGTCTTCATCCGGCAGATCCTCGATCTTGCGGTCCAGCAGGCCGCGTGCTTCCAGTGATTGCATCAGCCGGTTCTGTAGTTGCAATTGTGTTGCGCCAGCGCGTTCTGCACGGCTGATGGCAAGCGTCTGATCATAGTTGGTTTTCAACACCAGTTCGGCGACGCTGTCGGTCATGTTTTCCAGCAGCCAGTCGCGTTTTCCCCGGCTTAGCGTCTGATCTGCGAGCGCCGGCTGGAGCGCGATCTTGATATTTACTTCCACGTCGGAGGAATTCACGCCGCCTGAATTGTCGATCGCGTCGGAGTTACAGCGACCGCCATGCTGGCAGAATTCAACGCGTGCTGGTTGTGTGATGCCCAGATTGGCGCCCTCCCCAATAACGCTGGCGCCGACCTGTTTTGCCGTTACGCGGATGGCATCATTGGTGCGGTCGCCGACCTCGGCATCGCTTTCATGCGATGCGCGCACATAGGTGCCAATGCCGCCGAACCAGAGCAGTTCCACATCAGCGCGCAGAATAGCGTTCATGATTTCGGTCGGCGACGCCTTGGTCTTATCAAGCCCGATGGCGGCTGCAGCCGGCTTTGACAGGGTGATCGATTTCTGGTTGCGCGAGAATATGCCACCGCCCTTGGAGAGTTTTTTGGCGTCATAGTCCTGCCAGGAGGAGCCGCCCAGGGCAAACATGCGTTTGCGTTCCTTGAAGCTGGTCGCCGGGTCCGGGTCGGGGTCAATGAAAATGTCACGATGGTCGAAGGCGGCGATCAGGCGGATTTTTTCCGACAACAGCATGCCGTTACCGAACACATCGCCAGACATGTCACCTACGCCGACGACGGTAAACTCTTCGGCCTGTATGTCCTTGTCCATTTCGCGGAAATGTCGCTTGACGGCTTCCCAGGCGCCGCGGGCGGTGATGCCCATCTTCTTGTGATCATAACCCGCTGAACCACCGGATGCGAAGGCATCGTCGAGCCAGAAACCGCGGTTTTCCGAAATTTCGTTGGCGGTGTCGGAAAAGGTTGCTGTGCCTTTATCGGCGGCAACGACGAGGTACGGATCATCGCCATCATGGCACACGGTTTCTGCCGGCTTGATGATCTGCTCGCCATTCCGGTTGTCGGTGATCGACAGAAGAGATGAAACGAAGGTTACGTACGCGTCGCGCCCTGCCGAGAACCAAGCATCGCGGTCGGTGCGCGGCGGCAGTTTCTTGGGGTAGAAGCCGCCCTTTGCGCCGACGGGAACGATGACCGCATTTTTGACTTGCTGGGCTTTAACCAATCCGAGCACCTCGGTGCGGTAGTCTTCTGCGCGATCAGACCAGCGCAAACCACCGCGGGCAATCGGACCAAACCGCAAATGGACACCTTCGACCGTTGGGCCGAAGACGAAGATTTCGCGATAGGGTTTTGGATCGGGTGCAGAAGCGATTTGTTGTGGCGCCATTTTGAAGGCGAGTGTCGTCCTGTGGTTTTGGTCGGCGTCATAGTTGAACGCATTGGTGCGCAGCGTTGCGGCGAACAGATCCGCGAAACTGCGGATGATCGTATCCTCATCAATGCTCGCGACATCCTGCAGATCGTCCATGATCTTCTCGCCGATACGCGCCTGTTGGCGGTCGCGATCAAACTCTAGGTCGCCCTCATGTTGCGGATTGAACCTTGCATCGAAGAGGTTCAGCAGCATGGTTACAAAGCCCGGATGGCGCGCCAGCGTGCGAGCCATGTAGGACTGCGAAAATTTCGTGCCCAACTGCTTCATGTAAGCGCCATAGGCACGGAACAGGCGCACCCGGGTTGCGTCTGTACCAGCTGCCAAGATCAGTCCATTGTAGGGATCGTTGGCGATGTCACCGCGCCAAATGCTTAGAAATGCACGCTCGAACAAAAGACCTTCGTCGGCCAGATCGATGGGTTGGCCACTGGCGCTTGTTAAGGCCATGTCGTGGATAAACAGGGATGCGCCATCATCCTTCTTGGTCACGCGGAAAGTCTGCTCACTGATGACCTTGAAGCCCATATTCTCCAGGATCGGCACGCGCTCAGACAGCGGAACGGCGGTATCATAGTGATAAAGGCGCAGTGCTGCCTGTTCCGGCTTGTCGACAGCGCGGCGGTGGAAGTCGACGTCGATTGGCCGGTTTGCCGTTATTTGTTGAAGACATTGAACATCGAGAACCGCCTGGTCAGCCGGTGTGGCGTCACGATAGGTTTCTGGAAAGTCCAGCTCTGCGACAGCATTGACGAGGGCGGTTTGGTCACCGTCGCTTGCCGCGTGGATGGCCTGACTAAGCTTGTCTTCCCAAGTCATGATGATGTCGGCGATATCGGCTTCCAGCTTTGCCGCTGACACTTTTGGGGTTTCGTCGCCGCCGCGCCCGATGATTACGTGCAAACGCGCAAGCGCGCCTTCGGGAAATGCGGGGTAGTAGGCGGAGACACGGCCATCGTAGATTTCTGCCAAGCGCTGCGAAATCTTGGCCCGTACGTCTGACGAATAGCGCTCGCGGGGCACGAAAACGATGACAGAGACAAATCGATCAAACGCGTCCGGTCGACTTAAAACGCGCACGCGCGGGCGGTCGTGCAGTGCCACAATCGCATCGGCATGGCGTGCCAAATCGGCTGTTGGTACCTGAAACAATTCATCGCGCGGGTAGGTCTCCAGCGCGTTGAGTAGCGCCTTTCCGGAGTGAGAGCCTGGGTCATGGCGTGAGCGGTTTAGGATGGCGGCGATCTTTGAGCGCAGATAAGGGATGGCCTTGACCGACCGTGTGTAGGCGGTCGATGTGAAAAGGCCGATGATGCGCAATTCACCGGCAAGGTTTCCCTTCTTATCGTATCGCTTCACGCCGATGTAATCGAGATAGGTGCGGCGGTGCACGCGCGACTTCATGTTCGCCTTTGTCACGATCAGCAGGTCGCGACCTTTGAGAAATGCGCGTATCTGCGGTGTCGTTGTGAGCGCCTCATTGCCACGCCTGAGAATGCGGGTTTCCGGGTCGGAAAGAATCCCGAGTGCCGGTGCATCAGAGCGTTCGAGGGTGCCGCGCTTTTGGCCGCCGACAAAATCGTATTCGCGGATGCCGAGGAAGGTGAAATTGTCATCGTCGAGCCATTTCAGGAAGGCGATGGTCTCTTCCGCATCGGCCTTTTTTGCCGGCAGGACGCCGTTCTCAAGCTCGGTGATGGCCTGGGAAACGCGGTCACGCATCATCTCCCAGTCTGATACCGCGGCCCGCACTTGCTTGACAGTTGTTTTCAGATCGGTTTTGAGCTGCGTGCGTTCGCCTTCGGTTGCCGGTCCCAAAATGCAGGTGACAATGGACGTTTTCAGGCCCTGGTTGTGATGACCGATGGAGCGGCGCAGACCATCTTCGATTTGGAAATTGTCGCCGTCATGGTGCACCTCCGCGACCGGGTGCGCGACGAGCTTTATCTGCAGGTCAGCTGCATTGATCTCTGCCATTACGCTATCGAAAATGAAGGGCATGTTTTCATTGACGATGGCGACTATGGTATCGCCATCTTCAGCACGGCTGATCGATACGATAGATTTTTCCGGCCCGTGCCCGGCAATGGCCTCGGCGGTTTCATTGATCATACGGGCAATGGTGGCCGGTGACGTCAACGGCAAGTCTTCTGTATGGACTTCCCCCATCAGCAAGTCTGCCAAGCCGAATGCGCGCGTGTGAAGTTGCGGCGTCAACTCCTTCAATGCCCGTTTTGCTGCCGCTGAAAGTGCCTTGGCCATGACCCCCGTCCTTTATTCTTGGTTATAGCGCCTCGGTGTCTTATGAGGACACCATATCAAGTTGATGGCAAGGTGCAGCCATAAATTTAGGCCGGTGTGGAGCTGACAAATGGCATCTCGGAAAGATGAAAAAGCGCGCGCTGATGAGGCCCGCCGCGCCCTACGCAGGGTAGAACGTGATTCGGAGACGTTAGGCACCTCATCTTTTGTGCGCGCAGCCGACCATTTTACAGCGAAGGATGCTGATCAAGATGACCCGGCAGAATTGTGGGGCAAAAGGGTCGGGCGCGCTCTTGCTGTCGTTGCCTTTGTGGGGCTGGCGATCTGGCTCGTCGGGTATTTGCAGCGTTGACAGGGGACCAGCATAGGGGGGCGGGCGGCCTGACCGTTGTGGTTTTTTCAAGTCATGTTGCCTCTGGTACCGTCGGTAACCGGGCAATGGTCTTTGCGCTGGAGCTGCTGGGATTGCCTGTCTGGGCGATCAACACAATTCAACTTGCCTGGCATCCCGGGCACGGGCCCTCAACGCGCATTGTCGACGATGAAGCTGCGTTTGCTGGGCTGGTTGATGATCTTGCCCAGAAAGTTGATGCACAACATCCCGTTGCGGTTCTGTCAGGTTATCTTGGTTCGCCCAGCCAAGCCGGACCGATTGCTGCATTTGTGCAGCAAGCACGGGCAAGCGATGCTTTGTATGCCTATCTTTGCGACCCGGTCATGGGCGATCATGGCGGCCTCTATGTGCCGCTTGATACGGCGGAAGCTATCCGTGACCAATTGGTGCCACTTGCCGACATCATCACGCCAAACCGATTTGAGCTGGGGTGGTTGAGTGGCGGTGCGCAAGCTGTCGATACGCAAGAAGCGGTTTCTCAGGCAAAGCAACTGGGTGTGAAAACCGTGCTGGCAACCAGCGCGCCATCGATGATCACCAACTCTATTGGTAATTTGCTTGTGTCGGGTACTGACACATTCATCGCCGAACATCGGTTGATCGAACCGGTGCCGAAAGGAACCGGTGATTTGTTTGCTGCGCTCTACTTCGCCCATCTGATCCGCGGCCGTCGTGCCGACGAAGCCTTGGGCGCTGCGAGCGGTTCGGTCTACGCGCTGGCTAACCGTGCTGCGAAGGGCGCGGCGCACGATTTTCATCTTGAGCAGGATCAGGATCTGTTGCGGCGGCCGCCCCCGGTGCCGGTTCGACGCTTGGTTTCCGTGCGGCGCTGAACGGTTGAGATGCGTGATGATTGATCCTAATCTCGCTGAAAAGGACCACAGGTGTGCCATGCAACGACAAGGCCTTTATTATCGTCTCAGCTTATGGCTGGTCTTCACCATCACGATGGCTTTTCCCGCTTACGCCGATGATGATGTCAACATCATCGACGAATTGACGGTCTGGTATGCGGCGCACACAGATGCCATGGCGCGCGACGTCGCTACCGGGCTGGTTGATGCAGCTCTAGCCCCTGATGTGCGGATCACGCTGGAAGCTTTCGACATAGAGCAAAACAAGAGCGAGTATTTGGAGAGTTTCGACGGCTGGCAGGACGCTATTGAAGGCGGGCTTGTTGCGCCGCGGGTGGAGCGCGTTGATGGCCGTGTTGCTTCCGTCCTGGTGTGTTACGTCTTTGAAGACAATGTCGTACTCAACCGGGAAACGGTCACATTCAATGACGACATGCAGATCGCAGCGCTTATCGCTGAGCAGCTAGCGGAAAATTGCGCGGACCTTTGATCGCGGCTTCGCATTCAAGATTGGAGACGGAAAGAACATGCTGAGTTTGGTTCCTCTGATGATCCTGCCCTTTATCGGCTACAACGTGATTTTGCTGACAGGGGGTTCGGCAGCTGGCTGGGCCGCTCCGTTGACAAGTTTTACCATGATCTCCGGGGGACAGTGGCAGATGACCCTTGGCGACGTAATCCTGGTGGCAGCGCTGGTCTGCTTGTTTATCGAGATCCTCAAATCGACGCGCACGTCCAATGCTTCGGTCATCGACCATTTGCTATCGACATTGGTTTTCGTCGCATTCCTGGTTGAGTTCTTGGTTGTGCCGGGCGCTGCGACCTCTGTCTTTTTCCTTTGTATGGTGATGGCACTGATTGATGTGATGGCCGGCTTCTCAGTATCAATTCGTTCCGCCGGCCGGGACGTGTCGCTTAATTAGAGCTTATCTTTTTCAGATCGGATCGTTTCAGCTTGGGTCTTTGCGCTCTGGACTGTGTCGCGAAATGCTCACGGTGCTCGCACCGCATCGCCTTGCGCTCCTTGCCAGATCACAAATCTCCGGCGCTCAAACTGTTCCAATCTAAATAAGATACGCTCTAGCCCGCATCAGCCGTGAAACCGGCCGCTTCAATGCCGGCCACAGCGCAGGTCTCATCATTGTCGGATGTATCGCCGGTAATGCCGATGGCACCGAGAATTTCGCCACGTGCATTCTTGACCAGTACGCCCCCGGGTACCGGCACAATCTTGCCGCCAGACACGTTTGACAGACCTTCGAGAAAATGTGGACGGCTTTCGGCCTGCGCGTTCAACCAGCGCGATCCGACACCGACCGCAACGGCGCCAAACGCTTTGCCCTGCGCGATTTCTGGCCGGAGGATCGAAGCGCCATCTTCGCGCTCAAAGGCCAGCAGGTGACCGCCGGCATCAAGCACGGCGACGGATAATGGCTTCAGACCGAGCTCTTTGCCCTTGGCCAAGGCGGCGCGGATGATACTTCGTGATTTTGACAGGGACAGTTTGGCCATTGCGCTTCCTCGTGCATTTTTGGTGAAGCAATGGACCAGCGCATCAAGGCTGACAAGGCATAAGTGGTGATGCGATCGGCAAAACAGTTTTGCCGTTACTCCAGATCATCCAATTTACGCTGCATCGCGGCGATCTGCTCTTTCATGCTTTTCAGATCGCTGTCGCCGGTGTCCTTGGCTTCCTCGCCGGTCGGATGATCTTCGGCAACCGTTGCAAACGGATTGAAAACGGACATGGCGTTCTGAAACATCTCCATGTTGCGGCGTGTTTGCTCTTCGATCATGGCTTGGCTTTTGGCCATGACTTCGGCGGGCGTCTTGCCGACCATCTCGGACATTGTTTCGCGAATTCGCTCCTGATCTTTGGTGAAATTGGCCATTGACGCTTCCAGATAGCTGGGCACGACCGCCTGCATCTGATCGCCGTAAAACGAGATGAGCTGCCGGAGCACGGAAACCGGCAACATTGACTGGCCGTTCTTGGCTTCCTGCTCAAAAATGATCTGTGTGAGTACCGAATGGGTGATGTCGTCGCCGGATTTGGCGTCCTGGGCGATGAAATCTTCGCCGTTCTTCACCATCTCGGCGAGATCATCGAGCGTGACATAGGTACTGGTGCCCGTGTTGTACAAACGCCGATTGGCGTACTTCTTGATGATTGTGGCACCGGAATTTTTTGCCATACGACCCTCCTTTACTGATCAATACGTGGATCGTCGCTGTCATTGTTGCACTGCGACAATAGCGCGGGGTTGACCGATATCAAAGTGTTTTTGTCGGAAACGGCTACGCAACGTCCAAGGTCTTGGTTGGCTTTTTTGCATATCTGTGTTGCGCTTGGCCCAATTGTGATCTTGCCTCGTTTTGTGCAATGCACAATCATAACATGACCATTCGCAACTCACTGGGGAGTGAAACATATGGAACCTATCGTCATTGCCAGCGCAGCTCGGACTGCTGTTGGCTCGTTTAACGGCGCGTTTAACGGTGTGGCCGCACATGAATTGGGTGCAACCGCCATCAAGGCCGCGTTGGAGCGGGCCGGTGTCTCGCCGGAAGATGTTGATGAAGTCATCATGGGTCAGATCCTTGCTGCCGGTGAAGGTCAAAACCCGGCACGTCAGGCAGCCATGGCAGCTGGCATTCCCCAGGAAGCAACGGCATGGGGCTTGAACCAATTGTGCGGTTCCGGTCTGCGGGCCGTGGCAATCGGTATGCAGCAAATCGCAACGGGTGATGCCAGTATCATTGTCGCCGGAGGCCAGGAGAGCATGACCATGGCACCGCATACGATGCATCTGCGTGGCGGCGTAAAAATGGGCGACGGCAAAATGGTCGACACCATGATGTATGACGCCCTGACCGATGCGTTCCATAAGTATCTGATGGGCACGACCGCTGAGAATGTGGCCAAGCAATGGCAATTGACGCGGACCGAGCAGGACGAGTTTGCTGTTAATTCTCAAAACAAGGCAGAAGCCGCCCAAAAAGCCGGCAAGTTCAAGGATGAGATCGTTGCCCATACGATCAAGACCCGCAAAGGCGAGACGGTCGTCGAGGAAGACGAGTACATCAAGCATGGTGTGACGGTTGAGGGCATTTCCAAACTGCGCCCGGCCTTTGACAAGGAAGGCACGGTCACGGCGGCTAATGCCTCGGGGATCAATGATGGCGGTGCCGCTGTCGTTTTGATGACCCAATCCGAAGCAGAAAAACGTGGCATTGAGCCGATGGCACGGATCGTGTCATGGGCAACGGCTGGTGTTGATCCGGCGATTATGGGCACAGGGCCGATCCCGGCATCGCGCAAAGCGCTCGACAAGGCCGGTTGGACCGTCAAAGACCTTGATCTGGTTGAAGCCAATGAAGCCTTTGCCGCGCAAGCTTGCGCGGTCAACACGGACATGGGCTGGGATCCGGAGATCGTCAACGTTAATGGCGGCGCGATCGCCATCGGACACCCGGTAGGCGCATCAGGTGCGCGTATTTTCAATACGCTGCTGCATGAGATGAAACGCCGCGATTCCAAGAAAGGCCTTGCCACCTTGTGCATCGGTGGCGGCATGGGCGTTGCCCTTTGTGTGGAACGCGGCTGACGTTTCTTTTTCGCGTTGGGCGGCAAGTTGCCCGCCCGACGCATTCATCGACAAAAATAAAACCTAGAGAGGAAACACAATGGGACGCGTAGCATTGGTTACGGGCGGCTCGCGCGGTATCGGCGAAGCCATTTCAAAAGCGCTGAAGGCGGAAGGCTATGAGGTTGCCGCCACATATGCCGGCAATGATGAAAAAGCGGCTGCCTTTACGGCCGAGACGGGCATCAAGACTTATAAATGGAATGTTGCGAACTACGAAGAATCCAAGGCGGGGATCGCACAAGTTGAAGCGGACCTCGGTCCGATCGATGTTGTGGTCGCCAATGCGGGCATCACGCGCGACGGCTTCTTTCACAAAATGACGCCCGAGCAGTGGAATGAGGTTATCGGCACCAATTTGACCGGTGTCTTCAACACAATCCATCCGGTTTGGCCGGGCATGCGTGAGCGTGGCTTTGGCCGGGTGATCGTTATTTCGTCGGTTAACGGCCAAAAAGGGCAGGCCGGTCAGGTCAACTACGCTGCCACTAAAGCTGGTGACATCGGTATTGTGCGGTCGTTGGCGCAGGAAGGTGCGGCCAAAGGGATTACCGCCAATGCAATCTGCCCCGGTTACATCGGCACCGAAATGGTGCGGGCGATTCCGGAAAAGGTGCTCAATGAGCGGATCATTCCACAAATCCCGGCGGGCCGTCTTGGTGAGCCGGAAGAGATTGCCCGGTGTGTCGTGTTCCTAGCATCCGATGATGCCGGGTTCCTGAATGGATCGACAATTTCACCGAACGGCGCGCAGTTCTTCAGCTGATCGCGCCTAATCGTTGAATTGCATAGGCGGCTTACGGGCCGCCTTTTTTATTGTTCTGCTTCCTCGCGGGCCAATTCCGCTTCGAGCCATTCTTCCTCCTTGGCCGCAAGAGATGCCTGCTTTTGCGCCAGCGCGCTGGAGTGGCGCTCGAAAGCTTTCGGATCGCGGGTAAACAGGTTGGGATCGGCCAGGATCTGGCTCAATGACCCAATTTCCGCATTTAGCGTGTCGATTTCGCCCGGCAGAGTTTCGAGCGCATACTTGACCTTGTAGGACAGTTTTGGCGCTGATTTTGGCTTGCCTTCAGACGCTGTTTTTTGCCGGCTCGTATTGGCGGGTTTGGTCGGCACCTCCGTTTCGTTTTTGCGCTGAGCGCGCATGTCTGAATAGCCGCCGGCGTATTTGATCCAGCTTCCCTGTCCAGCTGGATCAGGCGCGACTATGGCTGTCACTGTTCGATCGAGGAAGTCACGGTCGTGGCTGACCAGCAAGACTGTTCCGTCAAAGTCAGCAATCAATTCCTGCAAAACATCAAGCGTTTCCAAATCGAGATCGTTGGTCGGCTCGTCAAGAATCAGAAGATTGGCTGGGCGGGCCATCAGCTTTGCCAGCATTAAACGCGCCCGTTCACCACCTGATAGTTCACGCATGGGTGTACGGGCCTGTTCGGGCTTGAACAGAAAATCCTTCATGTAACCGGTCACGTGGCGTTGACTGCCATTGACCAACAATGTTGACCCGCTGCCGTCGGTTAAAAAGTGCTCGAGGCTCTCCTCGGGGTCGAAGCCGTCGCGGCGCTGATCCAATTGGGCGATCTGGAGGTTGACGCCCAGCTTCACGGCACCCTTTTGAGGAACCAGTTCACCTATCAGCAATTTGATCAAGGTCGTTTTGCCGATTCCATTGGGTCCGACAAAACCGATCCGGTCGCCGCGATTAATCTTGATCGAAAAGTCCAGAACCTGAGCTTGGTCGCCATGGGCAAACCCCAGCCGGTCTGCCTCAATGATCCGCTTGCCGCTCTTGCTACTGTCGGAGGCTTCAAGCTTCGCTGTCTCGGGCGCACGTTCATGGTCGCGATGGCGGCGGCGCAATTCATGCAACTCACCCAGGCGGCGCATATTGCGCTTACGGCGCCCGGACACACCATGGGTGAGCCAGTGTTCTTCGCGCACGATTTTTCGCGCAAGCTTGTGCTGCTCCAGTTCCTCTTCTTCCAAAAGCTTGTCGCGCCAATCCTCAAAGTGGGCGAAACCTTTTTGGTTTTCACGTAAGTCTCCACGGTCCAACCAAAATGTCTTGCGCGAAACATTTTCCAGAAAACGGCGGTCGTGTGAGATGATGATCATCGCCGACCGTGATCGTTCGATGAATTTTTCCAGCCATTCGATTGTGGGCAAGTCGAGATGGTTGGTTGGTTCATCGAGCAAAAGAAGATCGGGTTCGTGTGCCAAGGATTTGGCAAGTGACGCGCGACGCGCCTCGCCGCCGGACAAGATCTGCGGATCGGCATCAAGCATGACCGATAAGCCGTCGCTGAGTTGGCGGGCGCGGGTGATATCATCTGTGGCGGTCAAGTCAGCGAAAAGATAATCCTCGACCGTTTCCGAATCGCCGAAATCGGGAAGCTGGCTGAGATAGCCAACGGTGCCAGTTTTTGCGCGTACGACGTCTCCTGAGGAAGGCTCCACCTGTCCTGCCATGATTTTCATCAGCGTTGATTTGCCGGAGCCGTTCCGGCCAACCAAGGCAACCCGGTCGCCTGGGTGAATGGCGCAGGAACTGTCCGCCAGAAGCGGCTTGCCGCCAAAGGTCAGCGCGATGCGATCAAGTTGTAGGATCGGAGGACGGGTTGCCATGGCCGCTACATAGGCCAAGCCGGGACAAAATAAAAAGCCCACGCGTTGGCGTGGGCTTTAAATTCGATGTGCCGGTCAATCCGACCAGCGATCGACCATCAGCTTACCGCGGCGGGCAAGCGGCAATGTAAGTGGAGCCATCTGGATTGCGGTAACGGCAATTGCCGTTTGCCAATGTTCCGACCACAAGCCCTGCACCTGCGCCAATTACGGTACCAGCGACGACGTTGCCACCCGTTGCTGCTGCGACGCCACCGCCGATCAGGGCGCCGCCGGCGGTTGTTTGCTCAGCTGTCGTACAGCCTGCGAGCGCCATTGCGCCAATTGCCATAGCGGCCATTGTTGATTTCAATTTCATAATGTTTTCTCCAGTTGGTCCCCACCAAACAAAATCACCATAGCAAAGCTTACGTAATTT
>JBCCRB010000026.1:0-13899 GCA_039208465.1 Pseudomonadota bacterium | reverse complement strand
CGCCAGACCTTGATATCGAATGCTTGCTCGATCCTGTGGATGCAAAGGGCGATGTCCATTTCATCGGGCTGAACGTCGCAAGGTGATTCCGGATTTTCATTGGCGGGCGAAACCAGGAGCTTACCGGCATCGGGTTTGGCATAAAACTCCTCTGCGATATCGAGGGTTAAGGGCGCGCCATCGTCGAACAGGCTGCTATCTGCATCAATGGTCATCGCAGTGCGTCGTTTCGGGACCAATCCGATTGGCTCGGCGCCTGCCAGACGCCCGACTAAGTCGGCCCAGGCACCGGCTGCATTGACCACGATAGGGGCGTTCAACACATTTTCAGCGCACCGCAGCATCCATTTACCACTGCTCTTTGTCAGGCTGGCGACTTCAAATCCCTTCGCCAGCCTGCCGCCTCGTGCAGCAAAGGCGCGCAGATAGCCCTGGTGCAGCGCATGTACGTCAATGTCAAAGCAGTTTGGATCGTAGATCCCCGCTTCAACATAGTCTTCGCGCAACAATGGCTGGCACTGGCGGGCCGCCTTAGCGTCAAGCTTCTCCAACCGTGCTTCGCGCCCAAGCTCTTCGAGCGCCTGGCCCAATTGGTCCAACTGGTCGCCTCGCGCGATGAAGAGCGCACCACGTGGCGTCAGCAATGAATGCTCTGCAAATCCATCCGGCGGCGATTTGAAAAATGCCGCAGACGCCCGCGTCAACGCGCGAACAGGACCTGGCCCATATGTCGGCGCAAAAACCGCGGCAGAGCGCCCCGTGGAGTGGTATCCGGGCTGCGCCTCCATCTCGATCAGGACAACAGCGCAATGCTGTGACAGCTCGGCAGCGACAGATGCGCCCGCAATTCCCGCCCCGATTACAGCAATATCAAATGAGTTCGACATGGTGATTATCTTGCATTTGTTTAACCGCATGGGCCAATCATGATACTGATGTTTTGACGCCAATCGATGACCGGCCCCGGCCCTCGGATTTCTAAGCCTTCTGAGATCGCTCTTACGTCATCCAATTCTACGCCGAGATCGCGCACCTGACGCATCAGCTACACAAGCGCTTACCCGGTCAAACGGAAATGTCATCTTGCCCAAAAATCTCGAGCAACGCATCGCCGCTGCGGCTAAACACCGGGATTTGATCCATCGGCGCGGCGATCGTCACCGCATCGCCGCCTCTGTATTTGTCACCGGTCCAGGCATGGGTCCATTCTTCTCCCGCGGGCAAGTAAACCGTCCTTTCCTGCGCCCCGGCCTGTGTGACGGGGGCCACCAACAAATCGCTGCCAAACATGTAACTGTCGTCGACATCCCAAGCGGCCGCATCATCAGGATATGCCATCAGCAGGGGGCGCATCGGGGGCACACCGGTGTCCGATGCCTCACGCATGACTTGGCGAAGGTAAGGTCGAAGCCGCTCGCGCAGGCTTAGATAGGATTGAAGGATCGCATAGACGTCTTCGCCGAATGACCATACCTCATTGTCGGCGCCACCGAACGAGAACTCATGCCCGAAACGCGGATCGCGTTCGCGGTCCTGCCGGAACCCATGCAACCGCATGATTGGGCTGAAACAACCAAACTGGAACCAACGCACCATCAGTTCACGGAATTCGGGATCGTTGATGTCACCACCTTTAAAACCACCAATGTCTGTGGTCCACCAGCTGATGCCGCTCATCGCCATGTTCAGCCCGGCGCGGATTTGCTTCTCAAAATCGGCAAAATTCGATTTGACGTCACCGGACCACACGACACACGGAAAGCGCTGGCTGCCAAGCCAGGCCGAGCGCGACAATAAAAGCCCATCTTCCCTCAAGTGCTCGGCGTAACCGGCCTGGTGCAGAAACGGATAGGCATTGGTCACGGCGCGGCCATCGCCTGCGTGATAGGTCAGGTTTTCCGGGTGCATCGGATACATTTCCGGCTCATTGGCATCGAGCCAATAATTGTCTATGCCGTGGCGTCCATAGCCCTCCTGCACACGCTGCCGATGGAAGGCGCGGGCGCCCGGATGCGTCGCATCATAAAAGTGCAATGCGTTCATGCCGTCAGGTTCGCGGTCGTAGAAGATCGACCCGTCAAAGGCGCCCCGCTTTGACTCGACTATGTAGCCGGCATCCTTCATCGGCCCGAATGTCTCGGCATTCGCGTTCACTGTCGGCCAGACAGACACCATGGGTTCAATGCCCATTGATTTCAATTCCGCGACCATCTGCGAGGGATCGGGGAACTCTTCGGCCCGGAAACGCCACTCGCCCATTTTGGTCCAATGGAAGAAATCGATCACCAGGCACGAAATCGGCAACCCGCGTTCCTTGTATTCGCGCGCGACACGCAACACTTCATCCTGTGTCTCGTAGCGCAATTTGCACTGCCAAAATCCGAGCGCCCATTCAGGCATCTTCGGTGGTTTTCCAGTGAGTTGGCAGTAGGTGCTCACGATCTCGCGTGGGCCGTTACCTGCGATCACGACATAGTCGATCTCCGGGATTGCATCCATGCGCCACAGGGTGCGGTTTTCTGCAAATTCGACTTGGCCGGTGCCCGGGCTGTTCCAGATGAGCCCATAATTTTTCGATGACACAAGAAACGGTATGACCACTTCGGTGTTCATCTGGAGCAAATCTACCACGCAGCCTTTTTGATCAAAGCGTCCATGTTGGTGCTGTCCCATGCCGTAAATGCGTTCACCCTCATGGGCCTTGAACCGCTGGCGCAGCGACCAAAGGCCCGCCCCTTCCGATTTCCAGGCCCGCGCGCCGGGCCACAAGATGTGCGGGATTTCCTCTTCGACGAGCACCTCTCCAGTCATGGCGTTGGTGACGCGTACCTCCAGCGCCGGCCCCATACCGCGGGGTACGAGCCTCAATTCACCGCGCGCAAGCCCATTTTCGATGATGGCCGCCTGTTCGCTGACACTTATCGTCGCCGTGTCGGGCGCACTTAGGTTCATCAGGGCAGAAATCGGCTCGGCCTGAAAATTCGCGTTCATGGTCGCGCGCACACGGATTGCGTCAGAGCCAATTGGCTCCATGACCACGGTCTCGCCGCGCCATGATGCGGCAGCACCCGAACCGTGGGCGGAAAATACGGTGTGAATCATCGTTTCATCCAAGAATGTGCGATTGGCGCAACAGCGGTGTCGGCTTGATGACGTGGCCACGTGGCGGTGTGCCGTCCGCGTTCAGCCGTTCGATTATTGTCTCGGTCAGCAATTGGGCCACATGATTATCGCGTGTTGAGAACGTCGAAAGCGGCGGCGCCGTGTGCTCGGCGCCAGGAAAGTTTTGTCCGCCAAACAGCGAGAAATCCTCGCCGGGGCGTTTCTTCAATTGCGCGGCGGCGCGTAAAAAACCGAAGGCAACGGAATCCTGGATGCAGCAAAATGCGTGCCGATGGATACCTTGGAGTGCTTTTAGGGCCAGCGCTTCACCGCCCTGCTCATTCATATCGACGCGCTCTTCCGCCGCCACTTTCACACTAAGCTGATCGGCAACTTCGCGGGCACCGATGACATAATTGTCGGCGAACCTCTGGCCGCGGGTCGCGCTGACAATCGTCAATTTGTCCGGCTTGTACTCGGCGAGCGCCTGGACAGCGAGCATCCCGGCTTCCTTATAATCGATCTCGACCCATGAGTGTTCATCTTCATAGGCAGTGCGGCCGAAGGTGACGAACGGGAAGTCGCGGGCACGCAAATAGTCGATGCGCGGATCAATCTGCAGCGTGCGGCCAAGGACGATCCCATCAGCCAATTTATCCTCGACAATGCTGCGCACGATGCCGGGTTCTTCGGCCCGGTCTTGCGCGGCAAAGACCGTCAGTGACATGCTCACATCACCCAAACGCCGCGCCATGGTAGCGAGCAGTTCCTGAAATACGGGGCTGGCGAACCGCTGTTGCGGCGGCGAGAGCAAAACGGCCACACGGCCGGTGCGCCCGCCGCGTAGCGCGCGCGCCGCCGCATGGGGCCGATAGCCAAGCCGCTGCGCCTCGTCGCGCACACGCGCCCGCGTTTCTGGTTTCACACGCTCATCATCGCGCAGCGCGCGCGACACGGTCGACACGTCGACACCCAAGGATTGAGCAAGCTGTCTGAGACCAATGCGGGCCATCGCCCCTCCCTGCGGCAACGTCATTTGCGCATTTCTTATACAGGGTGCACGGCCAACTGCAGCCTTGCAAGCAAAAATACAAACGTTTGTATTGACGTCGTCCACGGTTTGCGTTCACATTCTACTTTGGGAGGAGCGAGCGATGATCAAGCTGATTGCGCTTGTGAAAAAGAAGCCGACGATGTCGACCGCGGCGTTTCGCGAATACTGGGTCAATGTCCACGCGCCGCTGGCACGCGCCATTCCGGGCATGCGTGGTTATCGGATCAATGTGGCGGACGATCCCGGCTCGATGCCCGCCGCGCCCTACGATGGTTCAGCCGAGATCTGGTTTGATGATCGTGCGGCCATGGAGGCCGGGCTATCATCTCCGCAAAATGATACTGCTGGCGCCGATGTTGAGAACTTCACCGCTGATCTTGTTTTCATGGTCTGCGAGGACGAAGCCGTTATCATCGATCAGACGGCGCGGGAGCATGCCTCATGAGCGCGCGCATGTTTCCTGTCGAAGGCCGCCATGAAGGCGCTGTTTACGTTATCACCGGTGGCGCCACCGGCATCGGCGCTGCCTGTGCGTCTCGATTTGCGCAGGAAGGCGCCCATGTGATGATCGCCGACATTGATGAGCGCGGCGGTGATGTTGCCGACCAAATTGGTGGCGCTTTTGTAAAGACGGACATGTCTGAGCCGGAACAGGTTCAGGCTCTGGCCGATCGCACGCTTGAGCAGTTTGGGCGCATCGACATCTGGCACAACAATGCTTTTTCAGCGATTTTCAAGCCCATCCATGAGCAAACGCTAGAGGAGTTCAACGCGATCACCGGCGTCGGCATCCGCGGCTATTGGATGGGCGCAAAAGTCGCCGTTGAACACATGCGCGCGCGTGGCGGCAAGGGTGTTATCGTTAACACGGCGTCGGTTCAAAGCTTCGTCGGTGAGAAGGGTTTTTCTGCTTATCAGGCCACCAAAGGCGCGGTGTTGGCGATGACACGATCCTTAGCGCTCGATCACGCCCCGGAGATTCGTGCGGTCGCCATCGCGCCAGGACTTATCAAGACTGAAGCGATCAAGGGCATTCCCGATGATGTGATGGAAGAAGTCATCGCAGGTATCCCGGCGGGGCGCGGTGCGGAGCCTGAGGAAGTGGCCGCGCTTGCCGCCTTCATCGCCTCTTCGGAGGCAGACTATATGTCTGGCACGGCTGTCATTTTGGATGGCGCCTATCTGGCGATCGGGTAGCATCATGGAGCACGTTACATCCCCCTTCATTGAAGATGCCGGCGCTCTGGTCTGCCGCTTTCAGAGCGAAACAATCCGGATAGAGCCGTGGGGCCCGAATGCGCTGCGCGTTCGCGCTCGGCCGGGCCTTACCGTGTGCGATCCGCATGTCAGTGCCCTTTTGCCGCCCAAGCAATCAAATGCAGACGTGACCATCCACGCCGATGGGGCGCGGATAACTAATGGCAAAATCACCGCCGAGATTGAGATCGTCGACCGCTATGGTGCCGAGATCAAGCGCGAAGCGGTGCTGCGCTACTTCAATGCGCAAACCGGCGCTGAACTGACGGCTGAAACACGCGGCCATTTTGCCGGACCGCGCACCCGCAACTTCAAGGCGCTTGCTTCTGACAGCTGGAAGCTGGAGGCCACGTTCAATGCCTATGATGGTGAACATCTGCATGGTCTTGGGCAACCACAGCATGGCAAGGCTGATCTCAAAGGTGTCTCGACCACGCTTTTGCAGCAAAATGCGCATGCTGTTATCCCGTTTGTGGTCTCTTCGCGCGGCTACGGGTTTTTGTGGAATAATCCGGCTGTCGGCCGCTGCGAATTTGCGGACAACATCACGCGCTGGTCCGCTGAAGCCACAACAGGGATGGACTATTGGATTGTCGCCGAGGACAGCCCGCGCGCGATTTTGCGTACCTATCATGACGCGACCGGGCATTCGCCCGATATCCCCGATTGGGCGCTCGGTTTTTGGCAGTGCAAGCTGCGGTACAGAACGCAGGATGAGTTGCTATCGGTGGCGCGCGAATACAAGCAGCGCGGCCTTCCCCTCTCCTGCATCGTAATCGATTTCTTTCACTGGACACGCCAGGGCGAATGGCAATTTGATCCCAAAGAGTGGCCAGATCCCGAGGCGCTGGTGGAAGACTTGCGCGCTATGGGCATTGAAACCATGGTGTCAGTTTGGCCGACCGTCTCGGCATCTTCGGTCCATTACAAGACCATGACGGAAAACGGGCTTGTGTTGACCACCGAACGTGGTGTGCCAGCTGTTATTCCGTTTCCGGACAAGGATCCGTTCGGCCCCGGTTTCTTTACCTACTATGATGCGTTCAACCCGGCGGCGCGGGACTTTCACTGGGAAACGGTGAAACGCAACTATGTCGACAAGGGTTTCCGTCATTTCTGGCTTGATGCGTGCGAGCCGGAGATGCGTCCTGCACATCCTGAAAATGTGCGCACCGCACTTGGCAATGGCGCGGAGATGTTGTGTGCCTATCCCGTGCTGCACGAAGAACGGTACCGGCAAGGCCTTGATGAAGCCGGCGTGGATGGCGTGCTGCTCTGCCGTTCTGCCTGGGCCGGTGCGCAGCGCCATGGGGTGATCCTGTGGAGCGGTGACGTTTGGTCGAACTGGGAGTGGTTCCGCGCGCAGATTCCCGCAGGATTGCATGCCGGCATGTCCGGCCTTGGCTGGTGGACGACCGACATTGGCGGCTTTTACGATGGCCATGGTGGGTCAGAAGAATTCCGTGACCTTTTGGTCCGCTGGTTTGAATTCGGCGTGTTTTCGCCGATCTGCCGTCTGCACGGATTTCGCGTGCCGGAAGGTGTGCCGGCACCGAGCGCCGGAGAAAAAGTCACCTACGGCCAAGATACGTTCAACATTTTCACCAATACGGGCGGCCCGAACGAAGTCTGGTCCTTCGGCACCGATGTTGAAGCGGTGTTGGTTGACATGCTTGCCGTACGCGAAGCGTTGCGCCCTTATCTGGAAGACCTTTTTGCGCATTATGCGCAAACGGGCGACCCGGTCATGGCGCCCCTCTTTTATCATTTCCCGGAAGCCACCAACGCCCATAGCGACGCAACGCGCTACATGCTTGGCCCCGATCTCTTGATTGCGCCGGTGCTCACGCCTGCGACCGAAGAAATGGATGTCCTGTTACCGGAGGGCACCGATTGGCGGCATGTGTGGACCGGTGCCCATTTTGAGGGCGGCGATACCGTCACTGTTGCCACGCCATGGGGTAAATGCCCGGTCTTTGTGCGCGACGGCGCGGCCGAAAAGTTTCACACTGCGTTTCCAGCCTTGGCGGGAGCGTAGCCATCCCTGATCGCATCAAGAACCAACGGAGGTAATGATGAAACGACTAACACTTGGAACGCTGGCCGGTATGCTAATGGCCTCCACCGCTTTTGCGCAGGACATCACGCTGACGATGTGGACTGAATCGTCCAACGCGCCGGAATCGGTCTTCGCACAGGAATTTTCTGAGATGGACAATGGGATTACGATCGACGTGCGCGAAGTGCGGTTCGATGATCTGGTTGCCGAGACGCTTCGGGCTTTTGCGACACGCACCAATCCGGACATTATCGCGATCGACAATCCTGATCACGCCGCCTTTGCCTCGCGCGGCGCGTTTCTTGATCTATCGGATCTGATCGCCGCGTCCGACCAGATTGATATCGAAAACTATTTCGATGGTCCCCGGTCTTCCCTGACATGGGATGGCGGGGTTTACGGCATACCGCGCGCGTCAAACACCATCGCGCTTTACTACAACAAGGACATGTTCCGTGCCGCCGGGCTCGACCCCAACGACCCGCCCAGCACTTGGGATGAATTCTATGAGGCCGCTTCGACGCTGACTGACCCGGACAATGATGTGTATGGCGTGGCATTTTCCGCCAAGGCATCTGAGGAAGGTACGTTCCAATTTCTGCCATGGGCGCAGATGGGTGGCGGGTCATTTGACAGCATCAACACCGAAGGCGCAGCTGAGGCACTCGATCTTTGGAAGCGTCTGTTCGATGAGGGCCTCACATCACCGGACACGCTGACCCGCGGCCAGTGGGATTCCACCGGCACGTTTAATGGCGGTAATGCAGCGATGGCCATATCCGGTCCGTGGGAGTTGAAGCGCATGGCTTCCGATGCCGCCTTTGATTGGGGCGTCACGCTTCTGCCGACACGGGAGGAAGGCGGCGAACGCGCTTCCGCGCTTGGTGACTTCAACCTCGCCATCTTCGCCAACACCGAACAGGCCGATGCTGCGTTCCAGTTCTTGGAATATTATGATGCCCAGGCTGAACGCATCTGGCCGGAGTTCACGCGTATGCCATCCAAAAAAGGCGTCGCGCTGGCCCCGACGGGCGATGAAAAAATCGATAGCGCAGCGCCTGTGTTCGTTGAACAGCTGCAATATGCCCGCAACCGCGGCCCGCATCCGGAATGGCCGCGCATTTCCAAAGCCATCCAGGACGGGTTCCAGGCAGCTTTGACAGGACAGGCCGATTCCAAGGCGGCGCTCGACCGGGCCGCTGAAAACATCGAGAGACTGATGAACTGATTTCTCCCCAGGTCTCGCGGCCATAATGGTCGCGGGACCCTACCCATGTGAGCGGCATGCAAAGGATTACACAGACCATACGGGACGGGGTGGGCTTCGATGTTCTGCTGATCGCCTTTGCCCTGCTCTACCTTTTCGCGTTTGCCGGCGCTCCGATTCTCTACAATGTCATTTTGTCGTTCCAACGCGTCGACATGTTCTCGCTCGGCAGCCTGTTTCACGAATTGTCGGGATGGGAGAACTATATTGCGGTTCTCAATGATCCGCTGTCACGCACCGTTCTTTGGAATACGACGATCTTTACGGTCGCCTCGGTGTCGTTCCAGTTTGTGATCGGCTTTGCGCTGGCGCTCTATTTCAACCAGAAATTCCCCGGCGCAACATGGATCCGCGGCCTGTTCCTCGCCGGCTGGGTGATGCCGGGCCTTGTTGTGGGCGTCTTGTGGAACTGGCTTCTGTCTGGCGATTTTGGCGTCATCAATTGGGTGCTGATGAGCATCGGCGTTATCAACGAGCCGATCTTCTGGCGCTCGGATACTGACTATTCGCTGATTGCGGTGATCTTGGCCAATGTCTGGTATGGCATTCCGTTCAACATGATCCTCCTGGCGGTTGGTTTGGCGGCGATCCCCGAAGATCTTTACGAAGCAGCCTCGCTTGATGGCGCAACATCGTTCCAGAAATTCTGGACGATCACCTTGCCGATGATGCGCTCCACTATCGGTGCGGTCATCGCGCTCGGGATCATTTTCACGCTGCAGCAGTTCGACCTGTTCGCCGCGATCACATCGGGCGGGCCGGCTGGCTCTTCCATGGTGGCGCAATATTGGTCGTGGGAATTGTCGTTTAGGCAATTTGATTTCGGTCGCGGCGCGGTGATTGCCGTCATGATGATCGTCGTCGTGCTTGGCGTCGCCGCCATCTATGTGCGCTCCACCCGTGAGGAGACGCGACTGTGAACTCGAGTGCGCTCCGCAATGGCCTGCTTCTCGCCACAGCTCTTGGGCTGGCGCTGCTTTACCTGTTCCCGCTTTATTGGATGTATGTGACGAGCCTGAAGACCAACTCGTCAATCTTTGCCGTACCGCCGGAGTTTCTGCCCGGTACCCCGCAATGGCAGACCTACTCGCTGATCTGGGGTGAATCCAACATTGTCCGCTATCTCGCCAATTCGCTGTTCATCGCGGCGGGCGTGACATTCGTCACAACCGTGGTCGGTGCGGGCGCGGCCTATGTGTTGGCACGCTATCGCAATCTTTGGATTGATGTCGCGCTGTTCACCGTTCTCATGCTGCAGGTTTTACCGCCGAGCCTGATGGTGACCCCGATCTTCGTGGCATTTACCTCGCTCGGTATTCTTGAATATCCGCGCATCGGCACGATCCTTGCGATCTCGGCCAAGACCATGCCGTTCTTCATCATCCTGTGCCGCGCCGCCTTCATGACCATTCCGCGCGAATTGGAGGAAGCAGCGCTTGTGGATGGTAATTCGCGGATCGGCGCCTTTGGCATGGTCGTGCTGCCCTTGGCGCGCAACGGTATCTTGGTCGCGGCGCTGCTCATCTTTATGCAGGGGTTTGGCGAATATGTTTATTCGGCCTCGCTGATCGCCGACAATCGTCTGCAGCCGGCTTCCATCGGCATGACCAATTATCTGCAGCCCAACGTGGTCACGTGGAACGCCATCATGGCGTTTGCGGCCACATACGTCACCCCAATCCTTGCCGCCTTTGTGCTGCTCCAGCGCAACATTGTCAGCGGCCTGACCTCCGGTGCCTTGAAATGACTGAGCCGATCCAAATCCAGATTGAAAATGTCGACAAGCATTATGGGACCTTCCATGCGCTCAAAGGGATTGGGCTCTCTATCCCCAAGGGGCAGTTCGTGGCGCTGGTTGGCCCATCGGGTTGCGGCAAGTCCACACTTTTGCGGACGCTGGCGGGACTGGAAACGACCACGTCCGGGGTGATCACCATCGCGGGCGAGAACGTCACCGGTGTTCCACCGCGCAAACGTGACCTGGCCATGGTGTTTCAGTCCTACGCGCTCTATCCACACATGAATGTGCGCGACAATCTCACCTATGCGCTGCGGCTGAAGGGTGTATCGAAAGCAGAGCGCGCGAAGCGTGCCGAAGAGGTTGCCGCAACGATCGGGCTGGACAATCTGCTCGATCGTAAACCACGGGAATTGTCCGGTGGGCAGCGCCAGCGCGTTGCGATGGGTCGGGCTATCATTCGCAGCCCCAAAGCATTTTTGTTTGACGAGCCACTGTCCAACCTCGACGCATCACTGCGCGTGCGTATGCGCAAGGAAATCCGCGCCCTGCATGACCGGCTAGAAGCGACGTCGGTCTATGTCACGCATGACCAGATCGAAGCGATGACGATGGCCGATCATGTGGTTGTCATGCGCGCCGGCATCATTGAGCAGCAAGGCGCGCCACTTGATCTGTATGAGCGACCGGCAAACCGGTTTGTTGCGGGGTTCATCGGGTCGCCATCGATGAATTTTGTCAACGCCGTGACCACCGATAAAGGCAATCAGGCCCGATTGGATCTGGCATCTGAACCGGTTCTGAAAATCGCGCAAAAGATGGCGCCAGGGAGATCCCTGATTGCAGGACTACGGCCGGAGCACATCAAGCTGATCGATCCGGCAGATGCACCCGCCTCGTTTCGTGTCGGTGCTGTCGAGCGAACCGGCGCGGTGACCTATGTCTTCTCAGAGGATGAACCCGAATTGATTGCCGTCACTGAAGGGAACACAGCGATAAAGGCAGGCGAGACTGTCGGCTTCTCGATTGAGCCCGCGCTGGTTCATCTGTTTGATCCTGAGACCGAAGCGGCGATCGTCGCGTGAGCACCGCTGACCCTTGCGACGTTGTTGTTGTGGGCTCAGGACCCTCCGGCGCTGTCGTTGCATCGGGACTCGTCAACGCCGGGATAAGCGTTACGGTTTTGGAACAAGGCGATTGGGTGCCCGCTGATGCCTTTGACGGTGCGCGGCGTCAGTGGGAACTGACGCAACTGCGCAAATGGCACCCCAACCCCAATGTACGCGGACGCGCGGATGATTATCCGATCGACACCGATCAGGCTGACGTCAATCCGTTGATGTTTGCCGGCGTTGGTGGTGCTGCGCTGATCTATGGCGCGCATTGGATGCGTTTCATGCCGTCGGATTTTCGGGTGCGCACGCTGCACGGCGTCGCCGATGACTGGCCTTTTGATTATGACGAACTGGCTCCGTTTTATGCCTATGTGGATGAAGCAATGGGCGTGTCCGGGCAGGATGGCAATACTGCCTATCCCGACGGTGCCCCCTGTCCCTTACCCGCGCTGCCGATGGGCAAAGTTGGCCGCAAAGCAGCAGAGGGGATGAATAAGCTCGGTTGGCACTGGTGGCCAGGATCGAACGCCATTCCCTCAAGGGCGTGGCGCAACCTTCAGCCTTGTGTTTTGCGTGGCACGTGCGGCACCGGGTGCTCCGACGGCGCCAAGGCAACGCCGGACCGCACACATTGGCCCGATGCGATCAACGCAGGCGCGCGGTTGATCACGGGCGCGCGGGTCTCGGAAGTCACGACCGATGCGCATGGTCGCGCATCGGGTGTGATTTGGATTGATCGCGCCGGAAAACGCCATCAGCAGAAAGCGGACATTGTTGTTCTGTGCGCCAACGGGGTGGGCACGCCGCGCATTCTGATGATGTCCAACGACAGGCACGGTATTGCCAATTCATCCGGTCTCGTCGGCAGGCGCTTGATGATGCACCCGTTCGCGGCCGTCATGGGCACCTTTGACGAGGATTTGGAGAGTTGGGTCGGCCCAGCGGGTCAGATCCTGACATCAATGCAGTTTTATGAAACGGATGCGTCACGCGGTTTTGTGCGCGGTGCCAAATGGAACTGTATGCCGGCCGGCGGACCACAGAGTTTTCGAGCCGGTTATGGCGACGGGCCGCTGACCGATGCCTGGGGCGAAAATCTGCATGCGCGTGTGCGGCGCAAATTTGGCCGCTCCTTTGAGTGGGGGATTGTCGGGGAAGATTTGCCGGACGCGCAAAACCGGATCACGCTGTCCGAAACGCTGCGCGACACGAGCGGCCTGCCCTGTCCAAAAATCGAATACACTGTTTCCGATAACACCCGTAACATGCTTGACTTTCATATCGCGCGGGCGATCGAGGCAATGGAGGCGGCCGGGGCCATCGAAACGTCAACCACGCGGTTGATCCGCGATTGCGGCTGGCATCTGTTGGGCACCGCCGTGATGGGCGCCGATCCGGAAAAATCGGTGGTTGACCAATATGGTCAAAGTCATGATGTGCCCAACCTTTATGTGATGGATGGTTCAGTGTTTCCGACCTCATCGGGCATGAATCCTACAGCAACGATTGCCGCCGTTGCTGCCAGAAATGTTCTCTCCCTTATTGAAAATCGCCGCGAAGCTGTGGTGGCCGCATGAACCCTGTGCTTACCGACAATGAGCGCGATCGGTTCGATAGCCTGGCCAGGATTATGCTTCCCGGCGGCAGCGGCATGCCGTCCGCCGAAACCCTTGATCTAACCGGTTCGCCGGTCGAAACGGTCCTCGCCATTGATCCGAGCCGTATCGATGGGTTGAAGCGGTTCCTCGGTCTGGAAGGACTTGTTGCCAACATGGCCGATATTGAAACCCTGGCGCAGCGCGATCCAGACGCTTTTGGCGACCTCGGCGTTGTGTTGGCTAATGCGTATTTCATGCACAGCCGGGTACGGGAAGCGATCGGCTATCCCGGACAGGAAGCGCGGGATTCTTCCGTTGGTTTGTCCCATGAAGATCTGGCGCTGTTGCAGCCCGTCATCGATCGCGGCCCGATTTACCGGGACAGGTAGAGCGTCAGACTGCTGCCTTCATCTTGCGGCCACCGGGCAATGCCGCGCGGACACGGTAAAGCGATGAGACAGCGGTGATATAGACATCGCGCATTTCCTCGCCGCCAAACTCCAAATTGGTGACCATTTCCGGCACCGGCACATGCCCAATTTGTTCACCGTTCGGCGCGTAGATGTAAATCCCGTCACCGCCGCCGACCCATAGATGGCCTGCCTCGTCAACGCGCATACCGTCAGGCACACCAACCGGCATGACCGCAAAATCGCGTTCTTGGGAAGCCGTGCCGGCTTCTGGATCGAAATCGAAGGCGATGACTTTG
>JBCCRB010000025.1:0-13923 GCA_039208465.1 Pseudomonadota bacterium | reverse complement strand
TTGCCGGCGGCCTTGAATGGCCACGCGGTTTGCAGACGATCCTGATGACGGCAATCACCGTGGGCGTCCTGGTCTCGATCAGCCTTTTAGGGCTTGGGCTGGTGCCCGCCCGCTGGACGAGCGCGATACAACGATGGATGCGGCCGCTGGCCGTCGCGCTGTTTGCCAAAAAAGTGCTGCCCGCCCAGATTATGCTCGGCGCGGCAATCACACTTTGCAATCTTGCGGCCTTTGCCTTTGCCGCCCGCGCGGTCGGCGTTGCGTTGAACCCGGTCGAAATCGCAGCGCTGGTGCCGGTCCTGCTTTTTGCCATGCTTGTGCCGCTAACCGTCAGCGGCTGGGGTATGCGTGAAGGGGCAGCAGCCCTTATCTTGCCGATCGCCGGTGTCAGCGCCACTGACGCTGTGGCGGCCAGCGTCATGTTCGGCCTGGCGATGCTGATCTCGGCCATGCCCGGGGCGGTGATGGTGTTGAGGCGCTCATGATCGGAAAAATCGCCTTTGCTGTGCCCGGCAAGATCACCAATTTAACCGGTGGCACCATTTATGACCGGCGTGTCATGGAGGAACTCTCCGCGCAGGGCTTTGACATCCACCTGATTGAATTGCCCGCAAGCTTTCCCGCGCCGTCACCTGAAGACATGGACCGCACGTTCGCGCGGCTCGCGCAGGTCCCGCCCAATGTGCCGCTGATCGTCGATGGGCTGGCTTATGGTGTGTTGGACACGGCCCGCCTGAGCAAATTGCCTGCCGCTTGCGTCGCGCTCTTGCATCATCCGCTTGCCGAGGAGGGCGGTCTTGCCGAAGATCGCCGCGCTTTTCTGCATCAAACCGAGACCAACAATCTGGCGCTCGCCCGCCATGTGATCGTGACAAGCCCGCACACGGCTGAACTGCTTTGCGTGCATTATGGGGTTGATCGGCAAAAAATCAGTGTCGCAATTCCAGGGGCCGAACGGCCGAAGCTGGCACCGGCTCCAATCGAACCGCCTTTGATCCTTGCCGTTGGCATTCAATTGCCGCGCAAGGGGCATGATATCCTCCTAAACGCCTTGTCGCAGATCCGGGACCTTGAATGGAACGCGGTGATTGTCGGCGCTGCGCTGGACGACAATTTCGCCGCTAAGCTAAAGGCGCTGCGCACGCAAAAGGGGCTAGGCGAACGGGTCACGCTGGCGGGTCGGCTCGAACGCGACCAACTCGATCAGCATTACGCACAAGCGTCCATCTTCGCCTTGGCAACGCGCTATGAAGGCTATGGGATCGTCTTTAACGAAGCGTTGGTGCACGGCTTGCCCATCGTGTCGTGCGCGACCGGCGCCGTGGTCGACACGGTGCCCGAAGGTGCCGGTTTGCTTGTTCGGCCGGAAGCCCCGGATGTTTTCGCCGATGCCTTGCGCACCATGCTGACGGATCATCAACTTCGGGCAGTGTGTTCGGCGATGGCCAAATCGGCTGGCGACTGCCTGCCGTCCTGGTCGGACACGGCGGCCACCATCGCGGAGGCCCTGCACACCGCCCTTGAACGTGAAATGGGGTAGACGAAAACCATGGCTGAGAGCACCGTCCAACCGAAACCCAAGCCGGCCCGCACCCGCTCTGCGATCGGGCGCTCGCTCGACATTTATTATCGCAACACGGCGCGTCGTGAGCGCATGGATCGGCTGAATGCGGCCTTTGTGAAAAAGGGCGATTTGGTTTTTGACATTGGTGCCCATGTCGGTGACCGCACGGGCAGCTTCGCGCGGCTTGGCGCCCGCGTGGTTGCCCTCGAACCGCAACCGCGCGTGTTCCGCGCCTTGCAACTCATCTATGGAAGCGATGACCAAGTGCAACTTATCCGTTCGGCGGTCGGCGCCAGCGAAGGCGCGCTTGAGATGCATGTGAACAGTGCCAACCCGACAATATCCACCGTATCACCTGACTTGATCACTGCGGCGCAAACCGCCAAACAATGGGACGGACAAATCTGGGATCGGACGATCACGGTCCCCGTCACAACCCTCGATAAACTCATTGAAATCAACGGCATGCCCGACTTCGTGAAGGTCGATGTGGAAGGCTATGAGCTGGCCGTGCTTGACGGATTGAGCCACCCATTAAGGGCGCTTTCCTTCGAATTCACCACCATCCAGCGCGATGTCGCCTACGCTTGCCTGGCGCGCTTACAGACGCTTGGCGCTTATCGTTTCAATGTGAGTCTGGGCGAAAACCATCATCTGGAGTTGCCGCAATGGAACGATGCGGACGCGATGGCCGCCTATGTGGCGGCGCTGCCGATGGCCGCAAATTCCGGTGATGTTTTTGCACAGCTGGCATAGGGCTGCGGCTCACCCCTCCCACAGCTTCGTATCGGGATAAAACTGCGACCATGCAAACCAGAACGCCTGGTGTGCGGCGATCTCGCGGCCGCTCAAATCAAAGGCCCGAAGCCCGCCCGCGCTTTGCCGCAACGCGACGCCGTCAAGCGCGACAGTGTTGCCGCCGTTCAAGGCGATAAGTGCAGCGCCGCGCGGAAAGGCGACCGGATTTCCAGATGGCGTAATCACACCAACCACATCGTCCTGCACCGGCAATCTTGGATCGACATCGCCGATCGGAAAAATCGGCCCGTCCGCATCGCGGCCCTCACGAAAATTGAAATCTCGGCCAAGCGCGAGTTCCTCGGCGAGCACGGTCGTTTGGGGGTGGGCCTGGCGCCAGCTGGCCCAATTCGATGTCACGACGGTCGCCTGCTTTAGCTGCAGACCCGCCTCGGCCAGCGGCCCTGTCAGCGCCTTGCCTTTGAACGTGTCGAAGATGGAATAGGTGTTAAGGTCAAACATCACCTTGTTGGAACGAATGAGCAGCCCGGACGTGCGCAGGATGGGGCGTTCAATCCCCGGCGGCATATCGTCGGTGAAATAGGCCTGCGCCGCGCCGCACAAGGTGCAATAGGGTATGCCAAGATCGCGGCCGCCAAGCGTGTCATTGACCATCTCGCGCACTTCCATGATCTGACGCGGATAGGCGCGCGCTTCGCCATTGATCACGATACCGAAGACAATCGCATCGTCTTCCAGCCAGGTGGCTTCATCCGCGCTCGTCACCGGTGGATTATCGGCCGCCGGGATACACGGGCAGGGGATGTCGGTTTGCCCAAACGCTCGTGCGTCGATCGGCACGCCGCCCCAAGTCACATGGCGCCAATCGATATCGCCTTCGATGAACAGGCGCTCCCAGCCATGCAGCAACGTCGTGTAAATCGTCTTTTTCCGGGCAAGATAATCTGGCGGTGCCGGCATTTCCCAGGCGATCAGATGGTCAATGATCTGGTTCCAGGGATCGCCCGCACCCCAGTTTTTGCCGAGCAGTTCGCCAGCCGCATCCGCCAGCTTTTCGGATATGTCGGGCTGCCAGATAAAGCGCATCAGATCCGCGATAAGCCAGCCCAGCCGGGGATCGCCTGATCCGGCAATGGTGGTAAGAGCCTCGTCCTGCCGTGTGCCCCAAATGATCTGTGTTTCGCTGCCAATGGGCGCGACGCTTTCAACGAAGGCGGCGCGTACTGCATCCGCAATCGGCTGGGGGAGGCGGCCATCGGGCGTGGCCGGCGGCTGCCCGAATGTCTCGATAATCCCGGCAGGTAGATTGTGCTGCGCGGAAGAGAGCGGCACGGCGCAAAGCATAATCACAGCCAGCGCCAACAGTGATTTTCCAAAGGATTTGAACATGCAATTCTCCGCTTTCAGAAAATCAATGTAACGGCTTTTCCCGAAATACTTAGCGCCTTTGACGCGCAGCCAACCATTTGTCGGCATGAAAGGCCATCAATGCCCCGTAGCGTGCTGAACCCAAGCCGTCCGAGACCATTTGTGCGCTGGGCGGCGTCTGGCAGGGTATGTTGACCTCAATGAGCACCGGACCTTTCGGCGTGGAGGCTATGTCCCAGCCGGCAAAGAACACGTTCCCCAACCGATTGTGGGCTTTCAGCGCCAGGGAACGCAGCGCCTCAAATTGCGGATGCCGCCGGCCGACCATATTGTCGCCGGTAATCGGATGCTGGACCATGGCGCGTTGATTGATCGCGGTACTGGCGTGTAGCCCGAATAAAAGCGCGCCATTTTCAAAATCAGCCATCCACAAAAACCCGCCGGCTGAGTAGTTATCGACGACACTTTCCGGCCATCCCATGCGCCAGTAATGTTCTACCACTTCTGGCTGTCCGTCTTCATTGCGCATCGTGACGAAACGGCATGTAGACAGGGCCGGGCCACACAATTCTTCCAGCTCTTTAAGGTTGCGAACCCTTTCTTGAACCATAACGCCGCTGCGGCGCGTCACAGCGCGCTTGTGAATGTGCGCAAGAAGGTCGCGCGTCGACAGAGTCGTCTTGGCGCCGGTCCACTCATCATTTCCCGTCTTGGTATAAGCTTCGACATCCTCCCCATAGCCGGCGGCGCACGGCTTGATGATGATATTGTCGCCGAGTTCGTCCAAGGCATGCTCATCCGGCACATCGTCTTTCGTGCGCACGGCAAGACCTTTAGGGGCAGGCAAATCATTGGCCCGTAACCAGGCAGCAAAAATGCCCTTGTCGTTGTAAGCCACCGGAAGTTCGCCATACACATCCAACTGGACCCGCACGATGACGCGAAACAGGGCGTGACCATCTATGTAATTGTAGATGCCGTCGCTGCCGCCATGTTTGGCCATCAGCGCCTTGTAGTACTCAAGCGGGGGCAGGTCGGCGAACCACCATATCCGGGCGATATCAATGGCTTGGCTCAAATAAGAGCGGCCAAACGTCTTTTTGGCCTGCCGGGCATAGAGGCGCATGACTTGCATACAAGCGGCGCCAGCCCGGCGGGACAGGCGCAAAAACTGAAACGCCCGGCGAGGCTTCGTGCGAAACAGGGGTTTCTCACGGCACACAGCGGTGTTTACAGCCAAGATCGAGGCCAGGCGTGATGATCTTCTAAGTTGCTGCCTAAAAACCGTTTGCGGGCCGATAAAGCCTTCAGAGGTCAGCGTGTTGCGCATCAACCAGTCGTTGAGTTGCGAGGCTTGCGTCTCGCACATAACTTTCGAACTTTCTTTCACGCCACCACCCGCCTGGCATCAAAGTAGAAATCGATGTCCTTCTACAACCCCAACGGGTAGTTGCGCAAATAGGCACCGTGATTGACTGGCCATGCCGACATGAAAGATCAAAGCCATCGCGGTAAAAGACACCGCGCAGATGCACAGCAACCGTGCCTAGACTGTCGGTTTTTTGCTTATTTCGCGTCGCCCGCATTGAACTTGCCAAAGCAACCCTAACTATTGCTTTTATGCGCCTCCAACACTTCGTCATCGCCAGCTGCCTGATCGGCGCTCTCATACCGACCACCATCATGGCGGCATCGGCGCAAGGGCGGCCCGCGCAGGTGATCACCGATACCGTCAGGGTCGAGCAAATCGCCGAAACCGTACCGGTTTTCGGTGAGTTGATCGCCGGTCGCGAAAGCCGCGTCGCGGCTCGTATTGCCGGGATTGTAGAAACGGTGTCGGTTGAAGTCGGCGATGTGGTTGTCGAGGGCGATTTGTTGGCGATTGTTGACCGCGAATTGATCGAGATCGAAGTCGCGCAATCGGAAGCCGAAGTGGCCGTGGCCGAGGCATCGGCGCAGACCGCGCGCATCCGCGCCGAGAACGCAAAGGCCATTTACGATCGAGCCGTGGATCTGCGTGCAAACTCCATCATTTCCGAAGCGATCTATGACGAGCGCAAAAGCGCCTTTGCCGTGGCCGAAGGTGCCCGTGGCGAGGCCGAAGCGCGTGTGGCATCCGCCAAAGTGGCGCTGCGCCGGGTACAATTTGATCTCAGCAACGCGGCGGTGCGCGCCCCGTTTGATGGCGTCGTTGTCGATTTTGCCGCCGAGATTGGCCAATTTGTTGCCTCGGGCAGCGAGGTTGCCCGCATCCTCGATATCGATGGCATCGAAATTGAAGCCAATGTGCCCGCACGGTTTGTCGATGCGCTCCAGCCCGATAGCGAAATTGCCGCGCTCACCGATGTTGGCGGCGCGATGGTCGTGAAGATGCGCGCCTCTTTGCCGACTGAATTTTCCGCAACCCGCACGCGGCCGGTCATCTTTGAGGTGGTTGAAAAGCAAGGCACCGCAGCGGCTGGGCAATCGGTGACCTTGAACATCCCCGTCAGCGCGCCGCGTGAAGTGCTGGCTGTGCCGAAAGACGCGCTGGTGCAGGCGCGCGGCGGTTGGCAGGTTTTCGTCGCCGAGGAAGGTAAGGCTTCGCCGCGCACCGTGGAAATCGGCAATGCGCTGGGCGAGCATTATGAAGTGCTGTCCGGGCTCCAGGCTGGTGACGATGTTGTCGTACGCGGCAATGAACGCCTGCGCCCCGGTCAGGATATCATGCCACAGCCGATCCAAGGCGCGGGAGCGTCCGGTGGCAATCCGCAAGCTGGTCAACAGGCGGTATCGAACACACAAGACTAAGCCCGATGAGATAATTCGTTCCCGAAAGCGCAACCGATGAACCCGATCCAGTTTTCCATCGAACGACCTGTTGCTGTCCTCGCTGTGGTTTTCATGGCGGTATTATTCGGCGCGCTTGCCCTGTCACGTATCCCGGTCCAGCTCGCGCCTGATGTGCGCAAGCCGGTCGTCGTGGTTGAAACCGCCTGGCCCGGCGCCGCGCCCGCCGAGGTCGAGCGCGAAATCGTAAATTTGCAGGAAGATGCCTTTCGCGGCTTGGAAGGCCTGGAACAGATGACCAGCCGGTCACGGTCCGGCCGCGGCGAGGTGACGCTGGAATTTGCGGTCGGGTCCAACATGGGTGACGTGCTGCTTTTGGTCTCCAACCGGCTGGACCGTGTCGGTGGCTATCCGGCTGAGGCCAGCGAACCGACGCTGAGCACGTCTGGCTCCGATGATAGCCCGATAGCCTGGATCACGTTGCGCGCCGCGCCGGGCAATGAACGCGATTTGCCCGAATATGGCGACTTCATGGAGGATGTCATCAAGGCGCGCATTGAGCGTGTCGATGGCGTGTCGACGGTCAATGTTTTCGGCGGTGTTGCCCGCGAATTGCAGATCGTCATCAAGCCGGAAGAACTGGCCCGCTTCGGCCTCACGATTCCGCAAGTTGTAAGCCAACTGCGTTCGGAAAACATTTCCGTGTCAGCCGGTGATGTCGATGAAGGCAAACGCCGCTACATCGTGCGCGCGGAGGGAAGCCTCGATACGGTCGAGGCGGTGCAAAGTGTGGTGCTGCGCTCTGAAACGCAAGGCACCGGCGGGGCGATTGGCCGCGTTCTGGTCAGCGACATCGCCGATGTCGGTTTTGACTATGAAGAACCAACCGCAAGGCTACGCTTCCGCGGCGAACCCGGGCTGGCGTTCACTGTCGTGCGCGAGCAGGGCGCCAACGTCATTTCCACCATGGAAGACGTCAAACTGGTGCTAACCGAACTGGCCGAAGGGCCGGTCGCTGACGCCGGGCTGATCATGGAGCAGGTCTATGATGAGACGATCTATATCAAAGGCGCGATCGATCTCGTAACGCAAAACATCTGGATCGGCGCGGTGCTCGCCGCGACAATCCTGCTGCTGTTTCTGCGCAGCCCCAGCGCCACGCTGGTCATTTCGCTCGCCATTCCGGTTTCAATCGTCGCGACTTTTGTGGCGATGGCCGCGACGGGCCGCACGATCAATGTGATATCGCTGGCCGGCATCGCTTTTGCCATCGGCATGATCGTTGATGCGGCGATTGTTGTCCTGGAAAACATCTATCGCCTGCGTGAAAAGGGCCTGCCGCGCTTCGAGGCCGCCCTTAAGGGCGCCCGTGAGGTTTGGGGCGCGATCCTCGTTTCCGCGCTAACCACCGTGATGGTCTTTATTCCCATCCTAATCATGGAACTGGAAGCCGGTCAGCTCTTCCGCGATATCGCGGTCGCCATCTCTGTCTCCGTCCTTTTGTCACTGCTCGTTGCCGTGACCGTCATCCCGACGCTTTCTGCCCGGCTTTTGACGACAAAGGGGCAAAAACGGCGCCGCCTGCCTCTCATCGATGATGCGGCGGGCGCATTGCGTCGGCTGATCTTAGCCTATGTGCGTCTGACCGTGCGCCATCGCATGCTCGGATTGACGGTCGTGACCGGCATTGCCGGCGGCGCGGCAGTCCTCGCCTGGGCGTTCTTGCCGAAACTGGAATATCTGCCTGAGGGCAACCGGAACCTTGTCTTTGGCCTGCTGATCCCACCGCCTGGTTACAATCTGACGACAACTGAAACGATCGCGGAGCGCATTGAAGCGGTCGCCGAACCGCTTTGGTCGGCCCGGCCTGCCACGGCAACCGACGATGGCCAACCGGCGCTGGAAAGCTTCTTCTTCGTCGCAACGCCCGGCAACAGTTTTGTCGGTGCCGCCGCCGTTGACGGCGACCGCGTCGGTGAACTGATCCCGATCCTGTCGCGGCCGATCTTTGCCGAACCGGGCACGTTTGGCTTCATGACCCAGCCATCGCTTTTTGGGCGTGGCGTCGGCGGTGGCCGGACCATCGAGTTAAACGTTTCCGGCGATGAGTTGGAAGAAATATTGGCGGTCGCAGGGCAAGCAGCGGGTATGATCGCCGGGCTCCTGCCACGCAGTGAAGGGCACCAGTTCCGCCCGATCCCGGGTTTGGAATTGGGGGCACCGGAAGTGCGCCTCGTGCCGAACCGCGTGCGCCTGGCTGATGCCGGCATGTCGACCGAAGAGCTGGCGGCTACCGTTGATGCTTATAATGATGGCATCCGTGTCGCCGAAATCAGTGTCGGCAACCGACGCCTGGACTTAACGCTGCTGGGCGCGCAGGACAGCAATGGCGCACAGCGCACGCAAGATGTCGGCGCTTTCCCCGTTGTCACGCCGGCCGGCCAGATCATCCCCGTTTCTGAGCTCTCTGATGTGCGCCTGACTGCGGGGCCGACCGAGATTTTGCACCGCGAGCGCTTGCGCACCGTAACGCTGGAGGTCAGGCCATCCGATAATCTACCGTTGGAAGCAGCGGTGGAATTGCTGGAAAATGACGTAATCGGCGCCCTGCGCGCGCAAGGCTTGGCGCCGGGCATTCAGCTTTCAGTCTCCGGCACCGCCGATCAGCTTTCTCAGACCTGGAACGCGATCCAGATCAATCTGGTGATCGCGATCATCATCGTCTTCCTCGTCATGGCGATCCTGTTTGAATCCTTCCTGCTGCCCCTGGTCGTCATGGTCTCCGTGCCGGTCGCCGCCGCCGGTGGTGTTGGCGGGTTGGCGCTTTTAAACCTCTACCAGGTCCAACCGCTGGATATGTTGACGCTGCTCGGTTTCGTCATCCTGGTTGGGATTGTTGTCAACAATGCCATTTTGATTGTCCACCAATCGCTTCACCATATGCGTGAGGACGGCATGAAACCGGCTGATGCGATTGAAGAAGCCACCAGTAACCGTATTCGTCCGATCTTCATGTCCACGCTGACGTCGGTTTTCGGCATGCTGCCGCTGGTGTTGTTTCCCGGTGCCGGTTCGGAGCTTTACCGCGGTCTCGGCGCGGTGGTTGTTGGCGGCCTGTCCATGTCCGCCTTCCTGACGCTGATCACCGTGCCGCCGCTCTTGCGCCTCGTCCTCGTAGCCCCATCATCACAGCCGGAAGCGGCCGAAGCGGTGCCGGCCGAGTAGCTGGCGCCTATCGTCTCCGTCGCCTATGTGTACGTGGCTTGCGCCGCCGCCGAGTGCCAGCGTGCTTTGTTCTGGTGGTGGATAGCCGCAAATTGTTTTGGAGCCACATCGCATGTCGACCACACCATGGGTTCATAATTTCAAGGGCCTGGACCGTTTGCCGGCCGACATCAGAACCCAATTGGAAACAAAGAGCCACATCATTGAGGTGCCGGCTGGCACGCAGATTTTCGCGCCGGGCCAAACCGCCGACAGCCTGTGGTTGCTGCTCGATGGCACGGTTAAGGTGCAGCAGAAATCCGAAACCGGCCGCGATATCTTTCTCTACCGCGTCCATGCGGGCGATAGCTGCGTCCTGACAACGGCGAGCATGCTGGCCTTTGAAGACCATGCCGCCGAGGGAACTGCCGAAACCGACATCAAGGCAGTCGCCATCCCACGTGATCTGTTTGATAGTCTGGTCGCCAAATCGCCTGTTTTCCGGGAGTTTGTGTTTACCGCCTATTCAAGGCGCATCACCGACCTGTTCACCCTGATCGATGATATCGTCTTCCAGCGTATGGATGTGCGCCTGGCAGCGCGCCTTTTGGAGTTGGCCGATGGCGCCAACATTGTGCGGGCGACCCATGCCGTTTTGGCGACCGAACTCGGCACCGCGCGCGAAGTTATCTCGCGCACGCTGTCCGAGTTTCAGCGCCGTGGCTGGATCGAACAGTCCCGCGGCGAGGTCCGCCTGGTGGGTCGGGCAGGGATGGAGCGGCTGATTAAAACAGCGGCCGCACCGGCCTAACGAAGCCCATCGATTAAATCTGCTCTGTTTGGTGACGAAGTCACCGTCGTGCCGCGCAGACCTGTGCCATAGCAACGGTCAATGGAACGATTCAGGAGCATGATATGACCGTAAATATGGGCATGATTGACCGCGGCGGGCGCCTTTTGGTGGCCTTGGCGTTGGCTTACCTCGCATTTGGCACGGGCACACTCACTGGCGCGCTATTCTGGGTAGGTCTCGCGATCGCCGCGATATTCACCTTGACGGCCATCGTCGGAAACTGTCCGCTATACCGGCTCATTGGCCTGAAAACCTGCAGGAACTGCTAAACGATGGAAACTGTCTTCACACCCTGGATGTCGCTCTTCGGCGGCGTCCTGATCGGCACATCCGCCACCTTGCTGATGCTCACGCTCGGGCGTGTCATGGGCGCGACCGGCATTTTGGCCGGGCTCCTTGAGCCCACATCGCGTGCCGAGTTTTCCTGGCGCGCAACGCTGCTGGCCGGCATGGTCACAGGGCCGCTCGTCGTTTGGCTGTTTTCCGGCCAGATGCCTGCCATTGAGGTGCCAATATCAACCGCTGCGCTGATCATTGGTGGCCTGATCGTCGGGATCGGTGTCACATACGGCTCGGGCTGCACATCAGGCCATGGCGTGTGCGGCATGGCGCGGCTGAGCCCGCGTTCCATCGCAGCAACCATGATTTTCATGGCGTTCACCTTCGCCACCGTTTTCATCATCCGTCACGTACTGGGAGGCTGACATGATCAAACCGATTGTGACTTATCTGATCGGCCTGATCTTTGGCGTCGGCATCGCCATCTCAGGCATGGCCAATCCCGCCAAGGTGCTCAATTTCTTCGATATCGCTGGCACATGGGATCCCTCCCTGATCTTTGTCATGGGCGGTGCGCTGATCACCACCTTCATCGGCTATAAATGGGTGTTCGGCCGCGGTGCGCCGATCTACCAGGCAGACTTCAGCCTGCCCGGCGCGCGCAGCATCGATGCAAAGCTGATCGGCGGATCTGCCATTTTCGGGATCGGCTGGGGCATTGCCGGATTTTGCCCCGGTGGCGCCATGCCAGCGCTCGGCACCGGCCGGTGGGAAGTGTTCGCCTTTATGGGCGCGCTGATCGCGGGTATTCTGATCGCCAAATTTGTTCAAACGACAACAATCGGTCACCGCGCGCCCGTTTGAGTGTGGAGAGGAGCAGACAATTATGACTGATTATCCCGTCAACATGGCCATCAAGCCGAAAGTTCAGGCCTTTTTCGACGAGGCCACCAACACGATCAGCTACATCGTTAAGGATCCGAACTCGAACAGCTGCGCGATCATCGATAGCGTAATGGACATCGATTACGCCGCCGGCCGCATCACGTTTGATCATGCCGATGAGCTGATCAGGCAGATTGAAGCGCAGGGATTGAAGCTGGAATGGATCATTGAGACCCATGTCCATGCCGATCATTTGAGCGCCGCCCCGTATATTCAAGACAAGCTCGGCGGCAAAATTGGCGTCGGCTCAAAAATCACCGTCGTACAGGATGTCTTTGGAAAAATCTTCAACGAAGGCACCGAATTCCAGCGCGACGGCAGCCAGTTTGATGCGCTGTTTGAAGATGGCGACACCTACATGATCGGCCAGATGCAGGCCTTTACCATGTACACGCCGGGTCATACGCCCGCCTGCATGGTGCATGTCATGGGCGACGCTGCCTTTGTCGGGGACACGCTGTTTATGCCCGATGGTGGCTCGGCCCGCGCCGATTTCCCCGGTGGGGATGCGGGCGAACTGTACGACAGCATCCAGAAGGTGCTGGCGCTGCCCGACGAAACGCGGCTTTTCATGTGCCATGACTATGGCCCCAATGGCCGTGACATTCAGTGGGAGACCACCGTGGCGGAAGAAAAGGCGCACAACATTCACGTCGGCCAGGGCAAGACGAAGGAGGAGTTCGTCAAATTCCGCACCGAACGCGATGCCCAATTGGACATGCCAAAGCTCATTATCCCGTCGCTGCAGGTCAACATGCGTGCCGGCGAGGTGCCGACCGACAAGGATGGCAAGCCGATGCTGAAAGTCCCGGTCACCGGGCTGTGATCGGGCGGCGCCGCCAGTAACAAGCGCGCCGCCTGCGCTGGACGGCGCGCACGATATCTTGTGAGACTTTTACCGTGAACGACCGCCTCCGCAAATATGTCCCGGTCCTGGATTGGGGGCGCCACTACAACCGCAAGGCGTTCTCCAACGATCTGATTGCCGCGCTGATTGTGACGATCATGCTGATCCCGCAATCGCTGGCCTATGCGCTGCTCGCAGGCCTACCGCCGGAAGCCGGCATCTACGCGTCCATCGTGCCAATCATGCTCTATGCCATCTTCGGCACCAGCCGCGCTTTGGCGGTGGGGCCGGTGGCGGTCGTCTCGCTTCTGACGGCATCAGCGATCGGGCAGGTGGCTGAACAGGGCACCGCGGGCTATGCGGTGGCAGCGCTCACGCTGGCGTTCCTTTCCGGCGCAATCCTCTTGTTAATGGGGATTTTCCGGCTTGGCTTCCTGGCCAATTTCTTGAGCCATCCGGTCATTGCCGGTTTCATCACCGCATCGGGCATCCTGATCGCCACCAGTCAGCTCAAACACATTCTGGGCGTTAACGCCGAAGGGCATACGCTGCCGGAAATGCTGAGTTCGCTTTTCGCCAGTCTTGGTGAGGTGAACGGAATCACGGTGCTGATTGGCGTCAGCGCGACGGCATTTCTCTTTTGGGTTCGCAAATTCCTTAAGGCCGCGCTGCTTCGGCCTCGTACGCCGGCGCTTTTGGCCGACATCATCACCAAAGCAGGCCCCGTGCTCGCCGTTGTCGCCACCACACTCGCGGTGTGGCTGCTCGATCTGTCAGGCAACGGCGTCAGCATCGTCGGGGCGGTGCCGCAGAGCTTGCCGCCTTTCACGCTACCGGACTTTGCGCCCGACCTTGTGCGCGCGTTGATTGGCCCTGCGATCCTGATCTCGATCATCGGTTTTGTTGAGTCCGTTTCCGTTGCGCAGACACTGGCCGCAAAGAAGCGCCAGCGCATTGATCCCGACCAGGAATTGATCGGCCTTGGCGCGGCCAATTTGGGCGCAGCCTTTACCGGCGGATACCCCGTGACCGGGGGCTTTGCGCGATCAGTCGTTAATTTCGATGCCGGTGCGGAAACGCCCGCCGCTGGCGCGTTTACGGCGGTCGGACTTGCCATTGCCGCGATCGCGCTAACGCCGCTTGTGTATTATTTGCCAACCGCCACGCTGGCCGCAACGATCATCGTTGCCGTCCTCAGCTTGGTGGACTTGTCGATCCTGAAAAAAACCTGGACTTATAACCGCGGCGATTTCAGTGCTGTGGCCGCGACCATTCTCATCACGCTCGGTCTGGGTGTTGAAGTGGGTGTCGCCTCGGGGGTCGCGCTTTCTGTCT